>JBHLKV010000063.1:0-13672 GCA_048886305.1 Candidatus Hodarchaeota archaeon | reverse complement strand
TTATTTAATAAAGATTTAGAAGATTCATTAAAAGATTTCATACCGGAGTATATCAACTATTTAGCATACAAAATTGAAGCTAAAAGAGAATTAAAAGAAAGTTACGACAAATTAGAAGGAATTATTTGGCAGGGTGTTTCAGGTATATTTCAATCAAAAAGTTTTGAAAATTTTGAAAATCAATATGAACTGGAAATTAAAAAGATTAATAAAGAAATTACCTTGAATCCAGAAAAAATTGATTTATATAATTCAAAAATTAGAATTTTAATGTATTTTGACCAATTCGATGAAATATTGGAACTATTAACTAATATGCTTGAAATTTTTCCTGAAAATGAAAAGGATATTAAAATAAAAAAAGCATACGTTCTTAAAAGTATGCAGGAAGTTGACGCTGGATTAGAGATTATCAATGAATTGCTTCAAAAATATCCAAAAGATAATAATATTCTTAATTATAAAGCCTATTGGTTACAATATTTAGATAAAAAAGAAGAAGCAATGGAATTAATCCAAGATATTGTTAATCGCGCTCCTGATAATGGAACTTACTGCGATACTTATGGAGAAATTTTGATGTATTTTGAAGAATATGAAAAAGCTATAAAACAATTCCTAAAAGTATTGAAGATAGCCAGTACTGATTGGTATATCAATCAAACTTATATTAAATTAGGAATCTGTTATCAAGAACTTAAAAAATATGATTTAGCGGTAGATTATCTTGAAAAAGGAAAAGATTTAACAAATAAATCATTAAGCGATATTGATACGAAACGAAAATGGGTGGTGATTGCAGACCTTTTCCTCGCAGAGATTGAGCAATTAGAAGCTGAATTCTAAACTTTAATGGATTTTGTTATATTTTTCAAATTTTAATTAAAAAAGAACTTATTTATAATAAATTATCTAAATAATTACTATGAATTCGAGAGAAAGAGTAAATAAAACCTTAAGTCATAGAGAACCAGATAAGGTCCCTATTGATTTAGGTGGACATCAATCTGGAATTCATATAAAAGCATATAAAAGATTGTTAGATTTTCTAGAAATTCAAGAAAATAATATTCAGTATTGCGATTTTGTACAGCAAATAGCATTACCATGTGAAGAATTATTAGAAAGATTTAATGTTGATATTAGATATATTCGTCCCTTAGGTGGGATGATAAATGTAAAAGAATTCGAACCACAATATGAAGGAAAATATGTTGGAGTATATGATCAATTTGGTTGCTTTTGGGGAAATGACGCAAAGAAAGATTTAGAAGAAATTTTATATTATGATCCGGTCATTCATCCGTTAGCTGATTTTAAAACCGTTCAAGAAATTAAAAATTATGATTGGCCTGATGGAAAAGATAAAGCTCCTTTTAAGGGATTAAAGGATTATGCGAAAAAGTTACACCAAACCACTGATTTTGCGTTATCTACTCCGCCTACGGGTTGTATTTACGAATATACAACTTTTCTTTTTGGTTTCACACAAGCATTAAGACTTTTACAGACAAAACCAGAATTGATTATTGCTACGATGGAATGTCTTTTGAAGTATTGGAAAGATTATAATATAACTTTTTTAAATGAAGTGGGTGAATACTTAGATGTTGTGTGTATTAATGGAGATTTGGGAGAACAGGCAGGTCCGATTATGAATTTAAAAATATATGAGAAAGTTATAAAACCAATTGAGAAAAAGCTTTCTAAAAAAATACATGAATTAGCAGATGTTAAGATCAATTACCACTGTTGTGGTTCTACTCCACTATTCATCCCTCATTGGGCAGAAATTGGGTATGATATTTATAATCCTGTCCAAGTCTCTGCTTATGATATGGAACCTTGTAGTTTAAAAAAGAGATTTGGTGAAATAATCACATTTTGGGGAGGTTTATGTAATACGCAACAAACACTTCCATTTGGTACTCCCAAGCAAATTCGGGAAGAAGTTAGGAGAAACATTGAATGTTTTAAATCCGGAGGAGGGTATGTTGCGGCAAATATCCATAATATAACAGCAGAGGTTCCTCCAGAAAATATTGTTGCCATGTTTGATGCTGCGAATGAATTTCGTGATTATTGAGATAATTTAAATTGAAAACTGATCTTAAAATGAACTCATTAGAATTAACTTTATCAGCAATAAGGGGAATTCCAGAAAAAATCCCTTTTAATCCTTTTATCATGCATCTTGCTGCTTCTTTATCAAAAATAGATTATAATCAACAATATTGTCAGAATCCAGAGATATTGGCTAATTCCATGATTAAGTGTTCCGAATTCTTTGGAATAGATCATGTCAATGTATCTACAGATGCTTATCGTGAAGCAAATGCATGGGGTGTTGAGATTGATTGGGAAAGCCACACACCTGTTGCCAAAACTCATTTAAAAATTGAAGAATTCGAATCTATTGAAGCACCGGAGTTATTAAAAAATAGAAGAATTCAAAATCGAGTTGAGGCTGTAAAACTACTCTCAGAGAAAGTAGGAGGTAAACAATGCATTGTTGGTTGGATTGAAGCTCCATTTGCAGAAATATGTTGTCTATTTGGGTTAGTAGATGTTCTTAAATTGTGTAAGCATACTGATTGGGAAAACCGGATAAAAATACTAATCGAAAGGATTCTTCCAATCCAAAAAGAATTTGCTAGATTACAGGTTGAAGCGGGAGCAAACATAATTGGAGCAGGAGACTCCGCAATCTCTCAAATCGGTCCCATGAGGTATGAAAAATGTTGTTTAGAAGGAACAAAAGATTTGTTTGATTACATTCAAAAATATGTGCCTGTCTTATATCATATCTGTGGAGATAACTCTGTAATAGACAAAGAAGGAAGAGACATGCTAAAGCTGGTTTCATCTACAAATGCTGCAATTTTAGATTTGGATTATCAAGTTGATTTAAAGTTGGCCAAAGAAAAAATAGGAAAAAATAATTGTATTAGAGGGAATACGAATACTCAAATTTTAGGTAGTGAAACATATTCAATTTCAGATGTTTATAATGAAATAAAAGATACTATTGAAGCAGGAAAGCCAGGTGGACTATACATGTTCTCCTCAGGCTGTGAATGGCCCTGGCAGCCAATAACAATGGCAAGTCGAAATTTAGGAATTGCTAAAGCATTAATCGAGAAATTAGGGAAATATTGATGTCAAATTTTCTTTAATCAGGAATGTTAATTGGATAAGTACCATATTTTCTCCTTATATTTTGCATTGCTTCAAATCTGTCTAGCGTTACTGCTGGATGAATACTATGACCAGATCCAAAAAAATATCCTCCTCCTGGCGCTAATTCTCGAATTAGTCTCTTAGCATATTCCTCAATTTCAGATATATCTCCTAATGCCAGTATCACAGGGTTTAAATTTCCAGAAAATGTTATCTTATCTCCAAATTTATTATTTAATTTGAAGATATCATATTCTGGATTCGCGGTAGTAGGCTCGAGAGGATTAATAATATCAACACCGCTGTGAATTATCTCTTCAAAAATTTCATATAAATCTCCATCAGAATGTAATAGTATTTTACAATCACGTTTATGAGCAGCATCACATATTCTTTTTAACCAAGGTAAAATATACTTCTTATAATTTCTAGGAGCCATAAAGAGACCTTTTTTAAAACCATAATCATCCCATAATAATATTATTTGAGCATCATTTTCAGCAAAAATTTTTACAAGTTCAAGAGTAAAATTTCCATGATCATCAAAGATTTTCTTAGCGTGTTTTGGTTTAGCTAAAATTCTGGAAAAGGCTTCTAATCCAAAACCCTCCATTGCAACTTCGAATATGCTTCCTGTTGCTGGAATAGAAAACACTTCATCTTTGAGTTTATTTTGTTCTTTTCTGCCTAATAAAAATTGATTTAATCTTACTTCTGAATTTGGATTTGGCTTTTCCCAACTTTCATAATCATCAAATGAGTTAAAAGATCCACCATGATAAGCTAATATCATAGTTCCATCCTTAGAATATTCAGTTTTCATGATTCGACCATACTCATCAATATATCCACCTTTTATGGACTTTTTAGGAAAAACACTTACATAACTTAAAACCAGATCTATTTGAGCTCTGCGACAAAAATCATAAGTTACATAATAACCACGACCTTTAGTAGGATCAACGCCATAATGGCGCATAATCGTAAAATTAGTAAAAGCACTTTCAAAAGCTGGTACTCTATCCGGTTCCTCATGATTAATAGCTTTTAAAACTCTCTCTGGTGCCTTTATATATATCCCCTAAACTTTACAAATTAATTAACTTAATAATTAAAATGATTATTTTTTTGATTAATAAATGAATTTTCAATAAAAAAAGATATGTGAAATTGCCATATAATAAACGTTTAACTAGGGAATTTTTCAACAGAGATACTAAACTTGTAGCAAAAGAATTATTAGGAAAATATTTAGTAAGAAAATCACAACAAGGTTTTATGGTTGGAAAAGTAATCGAAGTTGAGGCCTATCTAGGAATTAATGATAAAGCATGTCATTCTTATGAGTACAAAATGACAGAAAGAACTAAAGCTATGTATGAGAAACCTGGAACTTTATATGTTTACTTTGTCTACGGAATGTACTATTGTTTGAATGTGATTACTGAACCTAAGGGTATTCCATGTGCAATACTTATTAGACAATTATATCCGGTCGAAGGTATTGATTTGATGAAAAGGAATAGAAAGGTAAAGATTGGAAAAAATTTCAAGAATTTATGTGATGGACCAGGGAAACTTTGTATGGCTATGGATATAACTAAAGAAAATTTTAATGGAAGTGACTCATGTGCTCTAGATTCAGCGTTATATTTTACTCAGGGAGAGGAAGTCACTAATAACGATATTACTTTAAATAAAAGAATAGGAATCGATTATGCTGAGGAAGATAAAGATAGATTACTGCGATATACATTAATAATTAAATGAAAGTATTATTATTTTAATAAAATTTTATAGTTTGATTGATTGACAAAAAAGAATAAATATATAAATAACTTTTTTGTTGTATATTTTAGGGTTTTAGGTGCTCAATTTTTTAAGACTTGAATTTGAGTTATTGTAAATAGGTGATATTATAAATGAAAGATGCTTTAAAGTTCTTTCAGGCTTATATAAAGGAAATGATTGATGTAGGCGGTCCTAATTTACCAAAAGCGATTTCTTCCAAATCAGGTGCAAAATTAGGCAAATTATATAAAGAAAGAGGTTGGGCAATCAATATAGAAACAGCTTTAAAACAAGCTTATATTGCACTAAAAGCAAAACCAAAAATAACTAAGATAAATGATAATTTATATGAGGTAATCCTTAAACATTCAAAAAAATTTTGCCCGATAGGAGGTTCCTATAATCCTTCAAATGTGTCTCTATTTCAAGATAATATTTGTATCCCTTTTACTAAAGGATTTTTAAATGAAATGTTTCCAAAAATGAATTTTGATTCAGAAATTAGAAGTTGTATTCTTTCCTCTAACCATAGAATATGTAATTATACTTTACATGTAGAAAAAAAACATAACATCGATTAGTTTCATTTTCTGGCTTCAAAGTAAGAAGGTTGACAAATCCCTATATTCTGAGTGCATTTTATTTTAACTTTTTTTATTACATAATTTAATAAGCTAAAAACAAAAACAGTTAAATAGTTAAAAGTGGAATTTTAATCATTAAGTTTAAATTGGGGATAAGATGACTAAAGACGCATTAAAATTTTTTCAATCTTACATAATTGAAATGATTGATATTGGAGGTCCTAATTTACCCAAAAGTATATCTTCTTCTTTAGGAGCAAAATTAGGCAGATTATATAAGGAACGAGGGATAATAGGAATAGAAAATAGCCTAAAACAGAGTTACAATGTTCTAAATGCTGCTCCGGACATCCAAAAAATAGATGATAAGACCTATAAGGTCACCTTAAGATATAAAAGAAGATTTTGTCCGATTGGCGGTAAGCATTCTCCTGAAAGAGCTGATCTAATGCAAGAAAGTTTATGTAGACCTTATACTTCTGGCTTTTTAAATGAAATTGATCCGAGCTTTAAATATAATGGTAAAATTCTAGAATGTAATTTAAAATCTAATAATGGTGTTTGTTCATATCTATTAACTTTAGAAGACAAAGAAAATCAAAAGGAATAAAATTCTTATTTTTTAAAAACCCGAATCTCGATCTCAATCCTATTGTTATGACCAGATGTTATGCCTCTCCACACCCGCACCATAAAGCGTGAACACCTCGCCTTACGATTGCTCCCTCCCGGGCCTGGTCGGGTTCGGCATTACAGACTTATATCTTTTCTACAAAAGATACTGCCCAAGCACCCACCTATATGGCCGATGCTTCGACGAGAACATAACGATGGATAACAATGCTTATGAAACCTTAAAACGGGCAATTTCCGCTAGAGACCATTTTACGGTTCATCCAGTATAGGATTACAGAACTGGCCTAAGGTTCCAAATTTCTTAGTTATTTATCAGATATAAATTTTATCGTGAATATTAGATGTTTCTTGGTTTAAGTTTTTTGGCTTGTTCTTAACTTTTTTTTAAGCATTTTCCTTTTAATAATTGCTATAAATTCTTTTGTATCAGGAAATATGTATGTTATTGGATCTCCGTCATCCTCAATTATTACTTCTTTATAAAAACTTCCCTCAACTTTAGCTTTTAAATCATTTAAGATCATATTCTTAGATTATAACAAACAGATTCAAAAAAACAAATAATATGGTGATGTCACTAAAGATTAGCTAGTTAGAGTAAAAAAAATTAAAATAAATATATTCAAGAATTATTTCTTTCCATTTTCTAAAAGTGTATCTAAAAATACCTGTATCTGATTATTGACAGATTTATCATTATGGAAAATTCCATTCAGATAACCTGTTAGAAAATATTTAATTTCTGAATTAAAATCTTTTAGATCAACATAATAGTATTTATTCTTTAATTTTTTGGCATTAAGTAAGGATTCAATTTGCTCTTTAATTAAATATAAGATAAAATTGACAATAACCTTATTGATATTTTTCTCGTCCCCTGGTGATAATTCATAATCTCCTCTAACGGTTTCATTTCGAATTTTATTTAAATCTAATAAATTTTCTTCAATGTCAGCAGAAAATTTCATTTCTTTAATTTTTGCTGGCATATCTTTATTATTACTTGTATTTAGTCTAGAGTCACAGAAATTTTCTAAATTCGCTATAAACCGAACTAATAATTTAAACTTATCATCTATTTCATACATACTTTCCCAAACAGATATGTCTAAACCATTAAGGGAAGATTGAATTTTATTTGATATTTCTGATGTTATTTTATTGAGATATTGAGAATAATCTTCAAATGGAAAGCCAAAATAATAACTATTATATTTTTCTTTAACATCTTTACTATTTGTACCTTGGATTTTTTCTTTTTTCACAAGTTCTTTAGCAAACTTCATAACGTAGTTACAATGAGGACAGTAGGTAACCCAGGAACCAAGTACGACTTCAGGTGGTTTAACACCACTAGAACTTATATAACCGTCAAAACCGGATAATTTCTTCCCATCTAGGGTCGAAAAAATAGCTTCTTCGGGATAAAATGTTCTCGGGATAAACTTAAGATTACAGACAGGGCATTTCAGCTTTTCTTTACTCTTCATTCCTTGTTCAATATGTGTCTTAATTAATTAAGAATTTACAAATATGCTACTAAATAAGATCAAAATTATTCGCTTTATTAAGGATATAAATATTGAGATATCACATATGAAATTTCAATTATGGTCTAAATTTAATGATATGATTTAATTACAACTAATCAATAGAGATAATTTAATATTGAGTATACATTCTTAAATTTATAAACAGTATTTTAGGAATAAATGAGGAATTTTTTAAAATGTCAAACGAAATCGTGTATATTGATGCTGAAACTCTGGAAAGATTCATGAAAGATGTTTTTATTGGTCTTGGTGTGCCAGGAGAAGATGCTAACATTATTGCAGATGTTTTAATAACATCAGATTTAAGGGGGATAGATTCTCATGGAATTCAAAGATGTAAAATGTATTATGATAGAATCAGAGAAGGAATTTATGAGGTAAAAATAAAAATAGATATCATAAAAGATGGCCCTACAACCGCACTTTGGGATGGAAATTGCGGAATGGGACATGTTATTGCATACAGGGCTATGAAAGCTGCTATTGATAAAGCTAAAAAATATGGTCTTGGAGCCGTTGCTGTAAGGAATTCCACACATTTTGGTATTGCTGGTTATTATTCCCTAATGGCTATTAAGGAAGGGATGATAGGATTAGCTGTTACTAATGCAAGACCATCTATCCCTCCAACATTTGGTGTAGAACCAATGTTAGGTACTAATCCACTAACTATTGGGGCACCAACTGACGAAGAATTTCCATTTCTTCTTGATTGTGCAACTTCTATTATTCAAAGAGGAAAGGTAGAGCTTTACAATCGAATTAATAAAGCTCTCCCAGAGAATACTGTTATCAATCATCAGGGTGAAGTTATGACTGAAGCTGGAAAGGTATTAGAAGAAATGCTTGAAAGAAAAGCGGCACTATTACCATTAGGTGGTAAAGGGGAAGAAACTGCGGGTTATAAAGGATACGGTTATGCTACTGTAGTTGAACTTTTATCAGCAGCCTTACAAGAAGGAATCTACCTAAGAGATACATTAGGGATTGTAGAAAATGGTCAAAAAAGATTAAAAGTAGGACATTTTTTCTTAGCCATAGACATTAATAGTTTCATTGGAATCGATTCCTTCAAGGAAACTGCAGGTAATATCATGAGAGACCTTCGGACTTCAAAGAAAGATCCAAGTGCAGAAAGAATCTATACTGCAGGAGAAAAAGAATTTATTGCTGAGAGTAAAAGAAAAAAAATAGGAATTCCTTTAAATAAAAGTCTTCAAAATGATATTAAAATAATGCAAGAAGAACTTGGATTACATAGATATAATTTTCCCTTCTAATTATCTTTTATTCTCATCAAATTATTATTTGTAATTTTTGCATTAAAAAATATTAAAAATATTGCTAAAAATTATTAAAATCTTTAAGAAATCACGATCTTTCAACTTATCTTAAATAGGGTTTTATATAAATAGCTAGTTGAATAAATAATTCTTACCACATTTTACTTGAAAAATGCGATAATCATGGAAGAAACAGACGAAGAAGCTTCACTAGATGGGACTGTAGATTCTAAAATCCAAGAACCATTAGATGACATAGTTTATGTTGATGCTAGCCTTTTAAAGAGTTTTATAAAAGATGCTTTTATCAAACTCGAAGTTCCAGAAGAGGATGCTGAAATAATAGCTGATGTCCTTATTACTGCTGATCTAAGAGGGATAAACTCTCATGGAGTTCAAAGACTCAAAATGTATTATGACAGGATTAAACAAGGGATTTATAACCCTAAAACCGAAATAAAGATTATTAAAGATAATAAAGCTACTGCTGTCATAGACGGAAGATGCGGTATGGGACATGTTGTAGGTTATAAAGCAATGAAACTAGCTATAGAAAAAGCTAAAAAATATGGTTTGGGTGCTGTAGCAGTTAGAAATTCTACTCATTTTGGTATTGCAGGGTATTATTCTATGATGGCTATTAAAGAAGGTATGATTGGTTTTACTACAACTAATACTAGACCTTCTGTACCTCCAACATTTGGAGTAGAACCAATGTTAGGAACCAATCCCTTAACCTATGGTGTTCCAACCGATGAAAATTTTCCATTTTTAATCGATTGTGCAACATCTATTATCCAGAGGGGGAAAGTTGAAGTTTACAATAGATTACACAAACCTCTCCCAAATGGTGTTATTATTACAAAAAATGGGCACTCTGAGATTAATCCAAGCGATGTATTACATGATCTTGTTGACCGCTCAGCAGCGTTATTACCTCTTGGGGGAAAGGGTGAAACTACTTCTGGACATAAAGGTTATGGATATGCAACATTTGCCGAAGTTTTATCATCAGCACTACAAGATGGAATTTATCTTAAAGACACTGCGGGAATTATTGAAAATGGTCAAATAAAATTAAAGGTGGGGCACTTTTTTTTAGCAATTAATGTTAATAATTTTATCCCATTGGAAAGATTCAAAGAAATATCAGGAAATATTATGCGGGAACTCAGAAATTCAAAAAAGGCTCCTGGAGCAAATCGTATTTATACCGCAGGAGAAAAAGAATACTATACGGAATTTGATTCAAAAAAAGTTGGGATTCCAATAAATACAAGTATTCAAGAAGATATCAAAAAAGTTCAAAAAGAACTTAAATTAGAGAATTATACATTTCCTTTTTAAAATATAATTCCATTTTCTATTCCTTCGATTGGTTCTGAATGAAAAATAATTTCATGTATGTTTTCAGTTTTTAGTTTATCCCTTACTTTGAGTTCTAATTCAGTAATTAAATCATGAACAATTGAAATATTCAGAGATCCATCAAAAAAAATATGAAGTTCTACCATACATCCATTCATTGCTGTCCAACATTCTAAACCATGATATCCTTTAACTTGAGGTTCTTCTCGGAGTACTTCTTCAATTAAATTCTGAATTACCTGCATTCTTTGAGGCTCTAACCTTTCACAAACTATTTGTTCTGGTGATAATAATTTAATTATCGGTCCTGATTCTATATGGGTAATGATCCTTGAAATTGAAGGTGATTGCATCTTTAGTTCCCTTTCAAAATTATTACAAATTTCATGAGCTTTTTCTAAAGATAAACTTTCATCAAGAACAATTGATAAAGATAAAAATGTTTTATCTTCAACTATAAACACATTTACATCTCTAAAGTTAAGAATTTCAGGGAATTCGCTTTTCATTGAATGAATTATATTAATAATTTTTTCACCAATAGATTTTTCCCCACTAAGGGGATTCATTTCAACTAAAGTTTCTACATTATAAAGAGGAATATATTTTTTGGTCATAGCTCGTATAATTTTAGTAATTTCATTAGCATGGATTATTGAAATATGGTCTTCTACAGATAAATGAACTTCTAAAAATAGAATATTCCCGCTCGCTCTCACTTTTAGTTCTTCAACGCCATTTACGTGATCTAAATTGAAAATATTTTGTTTCATGTCTTCTAAAATAATAGCACTAATGGGATTTACATCGATTAAATTTCCAATCCCTTCAATTAATAGCTTAACCGCTCCATAGATAATAAAAATTGATAAAGCAATGCTAAAATAAGGATCTAAATATTCAATTTCAAAAAAAAGTGCTAAAGTGAAGTTAATTAATACTAATATTGCTCTTAATGAATCTTGGAATAAATTAAGACCCTGCATTTTAAGTGATAAACTATTTCTCTTTTTTCCCTGCCATATTAAAAATCGTGAGAAAAATAGGTTTATAGTGAATGACACTATTAATAATTGAAATCCGACATCAGGGTTAATGATCTTAGAAGAATCTTCTAAAATCACTTGGATTGCTCTAATAATGATGAAGATATAAATATTTGTTAAAATAATCCCTTGAACCATTGCTCCTACAGAATCAAGTTTAGTGTGTCCATACATATGTTGATAATCAGGGGGCTTTAAGCTTAAATGGATTGAATAAATTGTTAAGGAAACAAAGATTATATCTATAAGTGTATCTACTGTTTCAGATAAAAAACTAAGACTACCAGTTAATATAACACCGATTACTTTTATTGTTGATTGAATTAGAATAACAATAAAAGCTAATATTCCAAATTTTACCTTGTAATCCATATTTTTTATAGAACAAAAAATCAAAATTAATTAAGAGGATTAAAGAAAAGTTAAAAATTAAATATTTTGGATAAAGGTTTAGTTTTCTAATTCTTACAGTTCAACACACATGTATGATCGTAATGATCATAGGTTCCCGTTTTAAGAAATACTTTTGCTCTGCAACCACCACATACTGTTTTATAAACGCACTTTCCACAATGTCCTTTAAATTTAAGATTACGATATTTATTTAGGATAGGTGATTGTTGCCATATTTTTTGAATATGGTGCTTCTTAATATTTCCAAGGTAAGCAGGATTTAAAGGGCATGGAGTTACATCTCCATCAGGCTTGATATGAATGACATAGATCCCTGACTCACAACCTGTAATAAATGGCGAGAAAGGTGTTTGCTCACCAAAAACACCTTTTACTAATCTTTCAGAGAAGTTAAAGAATTTAATCGCATCTTTAGGGAATGTACCTTTGAAAAATGGCATAAAACCAATATTCGGATATCTTTGAGCTAGAATTTTATTAAATATTGGGTTTTTATATGAAAGTGTCATTGGATAATTTTCTTCCATTAATTGCTGCCAAATATCACAAACAATTACTCCAAATTTTTCCATTTCGAGTGGTGTTAGTGCTATATCCTCAACACAAGCTGCTTTCTCTGAAGGAACAAAATCAAGGATTTCAAATTTTGACACTCCTAATTCTTTTGCCAAATTTATTAGATCATGAATTTGGTTCACATTAAGCTTAGTGATTACAACATCCATACTCACATAAAGACCAATTTCGATACAGTTTTTAATCCCCTGAATTGCTTTTCTAAAAACACCTGATCCTCTAATTTGGTTATGTATTTCTTCTAGACCATCAATACTAACTTGTACATAGCCTAATCCAGCATCTTTTAATTTTTTAGCAACTTCAGGTGTAATTAAAGTTCCATTTGTAGCAAGAGCAAGATGCATCTTCTTTTTAGAAGCATAATTAATAATCTCATAAATATCGGCACGAAGTAAAGCTTCGCCACCAGAAAAACCTAACACATAATTTCTTGCTTCATATAATTGATCAATTACATTACAGACTTCATTAAACGACAACTCTTTCATCCCACCTTTTTGATGGATATAGCAATGAGTACAATTTAAATTACACCGATGTGTAATAGACCAAAGAGTGATAATCGGACCCGCTGGAACTTGAGGTACTCGTAATCCATAAATCCCTATTCCTTCTATATAGGTAAGAACAAGTCTTTTTAGGGAAGGGCTATTTTTTAAAATTTTTCTAAATGCATTTTTTGGCATTTCTAAAGTTTTAGCTACAATATTTAAAGTAAGCTTAGCTAGGGATGAATTCAGAAGTGCGTTAAATTTACATCTCGTACAAGAAATTTTATTGTTAATATAATAATCAATAAAAATTTCTGAATATTTACGTCCGCAAAAAGGGCATACTTTTAAAAATTGACGAAATATTTTTCTTAAGGGAAGCTTATTAATTAAATTCCATAATAATAATTCAGATTTTATAATCCTTTTTTTTTTGTATATCTGTTTGATATGCGTTTCTTTTTTGATGTCTAAAGTCTGGATAATTTGCTGTTGTATGCAATACTGTTTCATTTAATATCACCTAATAATTTCTTAATATCCCCTTTTTAACTTAATATTTCAGTAGTCCAATTTTTAGTAAAAATTGTGGATAATTAGATTATTAAAAATCTTCATATGATAAAATCTTTAATATAAAGTCTTATATTAGAGATTTTCCAATAATGTCAAGTAATATAAAGAGTAATTAGAACTCAAATAAAAAATAAATTCTTCTATTTAAACCAATTCTCCTTTTGCAACGAT
>JBHLKV010000062.1:0-13793 GCA_048886305.1 Candidatus Hodarchaeota archaeon | reverse complement strand
GGGAATTTTGCTAATAATTTCTTATCATTATCTTCAAGAGGTTCATCTTTATGCAATTTATCAATTATTAATACAAGCTCATTATAGTTTTTAGAAGCAGCATTTTCATATAATTGATTTAACATAAATTCGGAAGTGCTTGATTGTCGGATATGATCAACGATCTCACTTACATCTTTAATTGGAATCTGTTCATTTCTTTTCTGATTCGACATTGTTGTAATATTGAGAATTTTGTCTTCTGGAGCCTCAATATCTTCCGAAATCTCTGAAAATTTCAAATTGATTGAAGGGATGTATTCACCTAGGTCAATTAAGTCGATTAAAATATCTGTTATTTCATTGCTGGTTTCGTTTAATTCTGAATTTAAATAATGTTTAAATATGCCAACTTTTAATAATTGATTTATGTCATTAACCTCCCAGTTGGCTGTATAATTGAGGATTTGATTAATATCAAAAACAATTTTAGGATTCCTTTCCAGAAAATGTCTAAGTATTGTCTCTCTTTCTATTTCATTTAAAATAGGTATTTTAATAAAAAGATCAAATATATTATATAATTGAGATGAATTTTCAGTTATTTCTTTTAGATCATAATTAATCCAAACTATTAACATATTTGAATCAAGAAAATTTAAATAACTATCGTTATTTTGCGGGATTTCTATAAATTTTTGTAATAAACTTACTTCCTGAAATAATTTTGTTAATTTCTTTTGTTGATTTATAATTATTAATTTCTTATTATCTATTTTTCCAAAATTAGTTTGGTCAGATACATCTTTTTCTGGTTTACTCATTTCTGATTCTTCTTTCGATTTTGAAGCCATACCAAGATTTTTTATGATTGAGTCAAAGCTGTTCAAAAATTTATTTTGAGATTTTGCAATAGCATTATAATCTAATTCGATAAGATCTAAATAATAATTGCTTGAAATCAATTTAATAAAATCAAGTAGATCTGTTCCAGGACTTATATTAATTAAAAGTGCCCCTTTTGGTTTAACATATTCCTGTATTACCATATCATCATTGTTTGTTAACATTACTTTTATATAGTTAATAATATCATTATATTTATCCCGATAGAAGATATCTTCTTTATCAATGGCAACTTCTGACGGAGTTATTGTTCGAAAATACTTTGAAAATTCTGGAATCTTACTTAAATCATTCATGAGAATTTTTCTTATTTGTTTTAGCAAATTTATGAACATTATTTACATGGCAATTTACACATATATATTTAGTGATGACTATATTTTCCGATAATTGACTCTCCGACAAAAATCGTAAAATTTATAAGCTTACTTTTTAGAAGGAGAACACCAAAACCTTTTTTGAGAATAAAGAGTGATATCCATAGAACTCTATTAAAACAAACTCAAAACTATTAAAAAGGTGAAATCTTCTAATAGCATTAGAATTAATTATTAATCAAAATCAAATTCATCGCTTAATATACTTAAATATGATTGTAATTGATTTTTAACTAATCCATAATAAGTAAAATTCCCTTTCTTCCATCCTTTTATTAAATTTGATCGTTCTAATTTTCTGAGGTGATGTGAAATTGTTGATTGAGATTTATCTAGTATAGCTTCCAGTTCACAAACACATCTGTCGCTCTCTTTTAAAGCATTTAAAATAATTAAACGCTCAATGGAAGCTAAAGCTAATCCAAAATTTGATAAATTGATAAAAGATTCATTTTGTTTTAAACTTTTACCAAGTTTCTGCAATTTAATAAAATAATCACTTGGATCGGTACAAACTTCATTACAAGAGCATAACTTACCTACAACTTCAGTTTTGTGTTTAATATTCATAATTACACCAGACTATAAAATAATTTATCTTTATATAATTAAATATTAGAAATCGATAAATATAAATTTAAGCTAAATAACATATCATAAATATTTCAAATCGATAAGTATAAATTTAATTAATTATATTAATAAATCAAGCTTCTATAGCAGGTTATGTAAAATGAGTGAATTACAAATTGAAAAAGTTATAGAAAGTGAAGTTGAAAAATCTAAGCAAATTAGTTTTTTCGAGAAATTTCTTCCCCTTTGGGTTGCCTTATGTATAGTTATTGGGATCATACTTTCACAAATTATTCCTGGAATAAGTGAAGCCATTGATTCTTTAAAGATAGGTGAGATTTCTATTCCAATTGGAATCTGTTTATTTTTAATGATGTACCCTGCAATGTTAAATCTGCAAGCATCTGAACTTAAAAAATTAGGAAAAAATCCTAAACCAATTATTTTAACTTTAATATCAAATTGGCTTATTGCACCTTTTATTGGTCTAGCAATGGTAAATCTATTTTTGCAAGGAACTAGCAACACAATAAAAGAATTAACAGTAGCAATAATACTTCTAAGTTCAAGCCCATGCACAGCAATGGTTTTAGTATGGGGTTGGATGGCTAAAGGAAATCAAGAACAAAATGTGGTGAACACAAGCCTGAATACAATAACAATTATCTTTCTATATGTTCCAATGGTTACTTTTTTGACAGGTATTAAAGATATTCCTATTGATTGGGTGCTTCTGTTGGTTTCCTTAGTATTCTTTATTGGGCTTCCATTATTCATAGGCATACTCAGTAAACGATTAATTATTGCATCTAAAGGAGAGGATTGGTTTAACAATACATATCGTCCTTTTGTTGGGAAGATTTCGATTATTGCATTACTAACAACTTTAATAGTCCTATTTTCATTGAATGGTGATGTTTTAATAAATAATCCAGACTATCTATTATTAGTTTCATTCCCCCTCTTAGTTGGATTCGTCATTGTAGTAGGTTATAATGTAATAATCACGAAACTCTTTAAATTAAAATATAGAGAAGCCGTGATTACGGTTATTATTGGATCTTCAAGTCATTTTGAGATTGCAATCGCAACAGCTATAGCTATCTATGGGATTGGATCTATTGCTGCTTTAGGTACAACTATGGGGTTATTCTGGGAAGTTCCTGTGATGCTTTCTATAGTATACTTAGGTAGGTATTTAAGAAAGAAAGGTTTTTGGGAGTCAAATTAAAAATTAGAGATATATCGTGCGCTTATGGCAGTCGTATATATGCGAAAACTGGAAGAAGAACCAGAAACTTATGATTCTAAATTTACTTCTCTTACAAAGGGAGTAAATCTTGAAGTTCAAGACTGGGTTTTAAATCAAGTCAATTCTTCAGAGTCAATTTTGGAAATAGGATGTGGTACTGGCTCACTTGCCTCAAAAATGGCATTAAAGGGGAATTATGTTATTGCAATTGATAAAAATTTCCAAATGATTAATTATGCTATGCAAAATTATCCTAATAACATATCTAGCGAGAATCTTTTATATCAAATTGGGTCATTTACAGAGCTACCTGTTGATTCTCGTTCTCAAGATATAGTTGTAAGTACTTTTATGTTATCTGAACTTCGACCTTTAGAACAGCAAATCTTTCTTAGAAATGTTTGGAAGGTTTTAAAACCAGATGGTCGCTTAATTTTGGCTGCTGAATTTGTTCCTTCTGGCTTTTGGAAATTAACATTTAAGATTAAAAGATGGTGGTATAGAAAAAAATTAAAACGACTTCGCCTAACAAGCACATTTTTAGTTAAATGGTTTTTTAATTATATTGAGCCTATAGGATTTAAAATCAATTCCATGAAAAGATGGAAACATGGTTCAATTCAAGCAATAGAACTAAAAAAAATTAATGATAAAGAAAAAAATGAACCTGGTTATTATAGACCTGATAAAAAAAGATTTAAAGGACTACGATCCGAACTAAGAATTTATCGTTGTATTTTTACAGGACAAGTTGATCGTGTTCCTATTGAACCTGGAATTTATCAATCCGGGACTCCTAATGAAACGTCACCGATAATTGTAACTGCTAATTACGATTTTACATATATTAAAGTTATGCGTGATCTTAAAAGACTCGATGCTTGGGTACTCTGTGTAGATTCAAACGGAATAAATGTATGGTGTGCTGCTCGTGGTAATGATTTTGGCAATAACCAGCTTCTTGAGGCAGTAGAAGCGACAGAAATTAAAAATCTAACTAAAGAAAAAATCTTATTACTCCCACAACTCTCAGCTGGAGGGGTTGCAATACCTCAACTACCGAATAAGTCAGAAAAATTTCCATTTAAAATTAAATATGGCCCTGTGTGGTCAAAACATATACCTCAATTTATAAAGAATAAACCAGTTCGAAAACCTAAAAATATGAAACTCGCAAAATTTACACTATTTCATCGAATTCGTGCCGGAATAACTCACACGACATTTTTATTCCGAAAACTATTTCTCTTACCTATAATTGCTTTAATAATACTATTCTTAGCTATAAATTGGTTTAATAAATTATGGTGGATTGGTGAAATTACTCTCTTGATACTGCTTGCGAATTTAGTAATGATACTATTATTTCCCCTTTCTAAATTCACTAGAAGATTCATATTCAAAGGGATTTTTTTTGGGATAATTAATATTGTTCTCTTTGGAAGTTTGTCCTATTTAATCCATAATTCGATAAATTATGCACTCTGGCATATATGTTTTTACTTTTGGATTACTTTCTTCTCAACAATGTCATTTAGTGGATACACAATGGCTACAAGTCCAAGAGAAATTCAAGAAGAATATCCAATATTTAGTGTGGTTAATAAAATTTTATTTATCTTAAGTTTGATACTACTAGCATTAGGAATTATATTTTATTAAATTAAATTTAAAAAAAAATAAAAGGTATAAAAATATAAAAGGTATGAAAGTTGACAGAAATAAATCTTAAATTTGCTGAAATTGTATTAGATCTACGTATTTTTATTGATAAACAAACCTGTAATGGTTGTGGACTTTGTGGAGAAATTTGCCCATTTGGTCTACCTCAAGTCACTGATTCTGGTAAATATGAAATAAGAAATCCTGATTTATGTACAGAATGTAGCGCTTGTAAAAGAAATTGCCCAACCCAAGCAATTATATTAAATGAACGAAAAGGTTGTGGTTGTCTATGGGATGCTAGAGGAAGAGCTAAAAGTTCTAAGAAGGGTTTTATTGTGGAGAATGGTTGTACCTGCAGTTCAGACACAAGTTCAAGTTCTAATAATAGTTGTTGTGGAGGATAAAGAACTAATTTCTCGATACAAGGAGGGTTCAACTATGAAAAGTGAAGAATTAAATAGTATATCTATAAAAGATAATAAGAATACAATAGATTCTAAAAAATTACAGGTGGATATATATGTTCCTTTGGATGCTTGTGCTTGCGAATGGTCTCAATTTATGAATCTAGTTTTCAACGCTATTACACCATATATAAAGTATATTAAGCACGAAACAAAATCATTAAATTCAGAGGAAGCAAAAAAACTTAATCTACATAATAAATGTGTAATTGTAGATGGAGAGAGAAAATTTTCATCTTCTTTTAATCTTAAGAAGGAATTACCAAAACTTCTTGAAGCGAAAGGACTTATTTAGAAGTTTTTATTTTTTGTATAAAATTGGGGGTGATAATAAAAATTAAGAAAATTAAATTAACAGTTTTTGCTCCAGATCCTGAAAAGAAATTATCAAACGGGCTTGATTACAGCTTAATTATCGACAATAATGGATCAATTATCGATGCATTAAGCACTTTAGATAAAATGATTTATGAAAATCCTGAAAAATCTATTTTTCCCATATATAAAGGCTTAATTCACAGTTATCTTCAATTAATATGGGATGCTGAGGAAAATGCTATTTATGATGATTGTGCTGTAAACGCCTATGGTCCAAACAAGGAATTTATACCTTTACATGAAGATATAAATTTTAACTTATATCCTGATAGTGAAATAACAATAGCTGTTCATGCTGATTGATGAGCTGATGTTATGAAAGAACGATTGGATTATGCCACTTTTAAACGGATTATTATGAAAAAATATGGAAGGGATCACGAAACATATGCCCATTATTTTAAAACTAAGAAATCTATTAAATAATTTGAATGATGTCTTTCAAAAAATGATAGTGAAAGATTGACAATAGGAATGCTTCCTATATATTTTATATATCTTATTTCTAAAAATGTATACACATAAAGGATATATATTTTAAGTACCTCTAGAGATATAACAATATTCTGAAAATATCTTCAAAAAAATATGCAATCATTACCCGCTGATAAGAAAAAAGAGAAGGATACTAAGTCAGAGGAACATTTAATATCATATACCCGCCATCTTGAAAAACGACTACGCGCTCTTGAAACAGAGAAACAACTATTAAATACGAAACGTTTAAGTCTTGAAAAAGAATTAAATAATTTAAGAGAAGAGATTAATCGCTTAAGAGAACCTCCCTTAATCAGTGCTACAATAGTTGATACTTTAGACGAAAAAAATGAAAGAGTAATCGTAACGAGTTCTACGGGGCCGAGTTTTGTAGTAAACACCAATAAGAATGTTAAATATGAAAAATTATATCCCGGTATGACAGTTGGTTTAAATCAACATTCTTTATCCATTATGGAAATTTTACCTACAAAACTAGATCCCTTTATTAAAGGAATGGAACTAATTGATTCTATTCCCGATACTACTTACAATGACGTTGGAGGTTTGGAAGACCAAATTCAAGAAGTAAGAGAGACTGTAGAATTACCTTTAAAAAGACCAGAATTATTTGAAAAAATTGGTATTGATCCACCAAAAGGAATATTATTTTGTGGTCCTCCGGGTACGGGTAAAACATTATTAGCAAAGGCAGTTGCTCATGAGACAGAAGCTACATTTATAAGAGTGATTGGATCGGAACTAGTTCAAAAGTTTATTGGTGAAGGAGCGCGATATGTAAGAGAAATCTTTAGTCTAGCAAGGCAAAAAGCCCCAACTATCTTACTAATTGATGAATTAGATGCTATTGCAGCAGAAAGAATGGCAGATGCAACATCGGGAGATAGAGAAGTTCAAAGAACTATGATGCAGTTATTAAATGAACTAGATGGCTTCGATGAAAGAGGAGATGTGAAGTTCATTGGAGCAACAAATAGGTCTGACATTTTAGATCGTGCTTTACTAAGACCCGGTCGGTTTGATAGAATAATAGAATTTCCTATTCCTAATGAAAAGGCAAGAGAAGCAATATTTAAAATTCATATGAGACCATTAAGCATTGATAAAAAAAATATTGATGTGAAGGCATTAGTCAACATGACAACTCAAGCTACAGGAGCGGATATCAAAGCTATTTGTACTGAAGCTGGAATGTTTGCAATAAGAAGAGAGGGAGATATTATAACCAAAGAGGATTTTATTAAAGCTGTTGATAAAATTACAAGAAGAGAAAAAGAATCTCCTTATTCAACAACCTTTTTTATTTAAGATGATCAAATTAAATATTTATCCTACTTATGTATGAACAGGATATCACCTCAATTGTAAAAGATTTTGTATATAATAATTCAGAAAAAGATGATATCCATGGTTATCCGCATGTTATTCGTGTTTATAATTTATGTCTTAAAATTGGAAAAGAACTAGGCGCAAATTTACTCGTTTTAAAATTGGCTGCTCTACTTCATGATATAGGTAGAAGTAGTGAGAAAAAATCATATAATAAAAAAAATCACGCGGAGATCTCTGCAGAAATTGCTTCAGATTTTTTATTATCAAACAATTTGAAAATATCTAATAATGATTTTAAAAGTATAATTCACTGTATAAAATCTCACTCTTTCTCTAATAAGTTTAAACCAGAAACGATAGAGGCAAAGATTCTTTCAGATACTGATAAATTAGATGCACTTGGTGCTATTGGATTATATCGGACTATTGGATTTACGGTTCAAAAACTTGGTGGAATAGAACAAGTCATTGAACATTTGGAAAATAAAATCATGAAATTAAAGGATTTTATTTATTTAGATATTAGTCGAAAAATAGCAGAAGAAAGACAAAAGCCAATTATTGATTTCTACAAGAGAATAATAAAAGAAAAATAATGATTTTGGAACAAAATGCCTCAAATTGTAAAAGGAGGAAAATATCTATTTGGATGGTCCAAGTTAGGAAATGATGGTAGAATTAAAATTCCGCCCGAAGCTTTTGAAGAATACAATTTAAAGCAAGAAAAAAACTGTATTTTATTCTCTGGAAGTAAAATTTCTGGTGGTTTTGGATTAAGCTCAGTTCATATTTTGAAAAATTCGATTATGAATGAAGTATTAAAGAAAAACCCTTTATTAACTAATTATGAGATACCTGAGGGAACAATAATCGAATTTAATAATAAGAAGTATTGTTGGATAGCAATACATGACGATAATTATATTTATTTACCGCAAGAAACTTTAAAAGCTTTTGAAATTGAAAATAGTATTTTATTGCTTTCTGGAAGGGGCAGTCATTTAGCTATTGGATTTATTGCGAAAGGTCCAATATATAATGAAGCAAAAAACCATCCGGAAATTGAAATATTTGAATAAAAATTATTTAAGATCTAATGATGATATGGTCTTGTATTGATCTTCAGTGAGTTTATTTTTAACAACCTCAAAAAGTTCTAGAAGTATATTATCAGGAGCCTCTGCCATGATATATTTTAACGGTCCAAAAGTTTTTATTTGTTTTATAAATTGAAATCCATTTCCCTTCATTTGGGCTACAAGAGCCTCTAAATCATCTGTTTCAATCCCTAAATGATGAATCGCTCCGCGTCCTTGATCCTTAGGTGGTTGATCATAAAAGTTAATTTTCGATGATCCAATTGAAATCATTACATTTCGAGCCCCTGCCATTTCTAAATCAAATAAAATTTCAGCTCCAAACATATCTTGATAAAATTTAATACTTTTATCAAGTTTAGATGCAAATAGATGGGCATGATGAAGTGTTGTTTTCATATTTTTTCCTTATTATTTTTAAAATTTTAATACATTAGGTATAAAAAGATTGTTTTAGAATCTTTTCATTTTCTTTGGATATGCTTGAAAAGGAGTGCGTGGTTCAGAAGAAATCCAATCTATATTTTCCTCCATATGGGAAAGTGAATATAATAAGTCATAAGTTAACCATCGAGATGCTTGAGGGTGCAAGAAACATTCCCATAATCCATATTCTCCTTGCTCTTCAAGGATAAAATCGATTATATTGGCTACTCTTACATCATCTTTACTAGCACCTATCCGCCAACATAAGGTAAGGATATGTGCTGGATCTAATTTAGGATAATAAGTAATCCAACCACGTGAAGGTTCTAGCCCAATTAATCGCGAAATTACAAATCCTAAATTACGTCTTTCTTTAGTTTCAGATCCAAGTATAAGATCGAGAGCTCTTTTAGCTTCGGGTGAATTTTTACGTTTAGGATGATATGAAAAACAGTTTAATACTCCTATTGTTGTAGATCGACAGCCCCATCGTGAATGGGCTAACTTTCTATATCCTGCAATACCTCCATACACTCCAGAGGTTATTCCTACTGGCCAAGAACCATCATCTAATTTTACATCAATTAACCATTCATAAGCTTTTTCAGCTCGTTTATCTGTACTATAACCACAAGCCGCTATTCCTTCAAGAGGTACCGCAGTTTGTAAAGGTTGCATATTATAACCACTAGAATCTTTTGTTTTTGGTATTGGCCATGAACCATCTTCTCTCTGCTTTGAAAATAAAAAATTCACTCCCTTTTTGATAGCGGGATGATCAGAATCAAATCCTAAATATCCTAATCTAACTAAAGCCTGAGAAGTGACTTGGATATTCCCTCCAGGAGCGTCTGTCCCTACAGCTTCTATATCCCAAGATCCATTAGGTTTCTGGAATTTTAAAAGTGATTCTATAATTGGATCCTTTTCTCGCAATCTTGACAACTCTTGGAGTTCATTGTCTGTATCAGGACGTTTCAATAACTCTTTTAATACTAAAAATCGCAAATTAGGTGAAGGATCAGAGAGTAACAATGGAACCCAAGTCATAAAACATCCTCCAATATTTCTTTTAGATAAGGTGCTGTTGGAGTATCTTGCTTAGCTATTGTTTCTGGTGGTCCTGTAGCGATTACTCTACCCCCATCAGGACCGGCTCCTGGACCAAGTTCAATTAACCAATCACAAGCGGCTAATAAGTGTGGATGATGCTCGATAACTATTACAGTATGTCCTTTTTCAACTAATTTATGCAATACACTGATTAATCGTGAAACATCTTCTAAATGCTGACCAATTGTAGGTTCATCTAAAATATAGAGAGTTTTTTTAGTAGTTTTTTTGCTTAATTCTTTTACTATCTTTAATCTTTGTGCTTCACCTCCTGATAAGGTGTATGCAGGTTGACTTAATACTAGATATCCTAGCCCAACCTCCTTAATGAGTTTCAACTTTGTTTCAATTGCCTCATTTTCTTTAAATAGTTCATATACTTCATCAATGGTAAGTTCATTTAATTCCGGGAGAGATATATCATGGATTTTCACTTGCCAAGCTTCTTGAGAATAGCCACTTCCCCTACAAATATCACATGGATCATAGATATCTGGTAAAAATCCCATATCGGTCTTGATAACACCATATCCATTACAGACAGTACATCTTTTTTTCAAGTCTTTCTCAGTTAAACCTAAAATCTGAGCATCCTCACTCTCTGAAAATATTTTGTAAAATTTGTCTTTTAAACCTAAATAAGCCATAGGAGTATTAATTTTAGCTCTAGTTTGATCAATAATTATTGTTTGAGACAATTTACCTTCTATTTTTTCAAATTCACCAGGCTGAATTGGTTCATATGCTACAGAGGTTGTTTGTTTCTTTGGTGCTAGTTCTCTTCCTAGAGTATCAATTAACAATGTACTTTTTCCAGATCCAGAGATACCACACAAACCTATTAGCATACCATGTGGGATTTTTATTAGGTCTCCTTTCAAATTATTAGCTTTAGCACCATATAGTTTTAACCAATTTCTAGGTGTACGATGCTTTTTTGAAATAATAAATTTCTTTTTACCACTTAACCAATGGTAGGTTATAGAATCAACACCTTTGATCTTTTCAGGTTTACCAATAGCTACTACTTTTCCTCCCTTAATTCCTGCACCAGGTCCCAAATCTACAATATGATCTGCTGCTTTAATAAAAAGTAAATCATGTTCAACTAATATAACAGTGTTGCCATTATCTCTTATTTCTAAAAGAGTTTCTAACAATGTTTCAACTTCAGATGGATGCAAACCTCGTGATGGTTCATCCAATAATATTGTTAATGAAGTTAAACCAGTACCTAATATTCCTGATAACCTAACACGTTGAGCTTCACCTGCAGAAAGGGAATCAGCAATTCGATTTAAATTAATATACCCTAAACCAGTTTTAATCAAGAATTGCAATCGAGTTATAATAATATTTAAGCTATTAGAAATAATAGTGGATACATTATCATCTAACTTTAGATTTTTCATTATTTTTAGTAAAGAAGTTAGTGGCATTTCACTTAATTGATGTATATTGTAATTATTTAATGTCACAGCTAAATACTCAGGACGAAGTTTTGATCCCTTACAGCTTTTACATTTTATTGTTTCTGTATAGGTCCCTCCAATGTCCCAATCTCTGATAAAATCTGCATAAAAACCCCAAATTCTATCTACTCTTGTATATGTTTGACCTTTTCTATTTTCATAATGAATCTCTGTAGGTTCTTTATCTCCATATAGAAAAGCATTTTGAGCTTCTTTAGACATTTGATTCCAAGGAGTTTCAAACGGATCAAATCCATACTTTTTTGCTAAAGCTTGCAACATATAATATCCACCATTATAACGTTTACATAGATATCCTTTTGGAAAAAATCCTGGTGAATACATTGCTCCTTTGCATAATGGCTTTTCAGGATGTATTATTAGTTTTTCTGGTCTTGGAACTTGCTTAGTACCAACGCCATGACACTCTTTACAAGCTGCACGATAAAATGAACTATGAAAGTACCTTGGATTAACTATTGGTAAGTTAATTTTACATGAACGACATTCCCAATCTAATTTTCTAAACATATTTGCTCCACATTTGGGACATTTTTTTTCACCAATATGGGCCAATAGGTTTGCAAGGTGATTTGTGATTTCAGTAACATTACCAACTGTGTTTCTAATGTTAAATAGACGAAAATGCAACAATCGTTCTGATGTTATATGGGTTGTTACTCCCAAACCTAAGATTTCATCAACCAAAGCTTCTGAACCTTCACGCGTACTCTGTCTTTCATACATAGTAAGAGTTTCAAAAAAACGGCGTTTTGCTTCTGCTTCAATGATATTATTAATTAAACTAGATTTTCCTGAACCAGATACTCCAGTAACTAAATTCAATGAATTCTTTGGAAATTCAACATCAATATGTTTTAAATTATGAACGTGAGCATTTTTGATAATAATTTTTGAAGAAATCTTGGGTTCAACTTGCTTTGATTTAGGGCTTATAGATTCATCCAATTTTAAGGCTTTAGCTGTATGAGAATCTTCTTTTTCCAATAATCCTTCCAATGGACCAGAATAGACTATATTTCCTCCATTATCTCCCGCACCAGGGCCAAGATCTATAATCCAATCTGCTGCTCTTATGATGTCAAGATTATGTTCAACGATAATAACCGTGGCTCCTGATCTTACTAATCTATCTAAAATTATAAGTAATCCATTTAGATCTTGAGGATGCAATCCAGTTGAAGGTTCATCAAGGATAATAATTTGATTCTGTAAATTAGTCTTACCAAGATACTTTGCCAATTTAATTCTTTGAGCTTCTCCTCCTGAAAGTGAAGGAGAAGGTTGACCAAGTGATAAATATCCTAAACCAATATCTTCTAATATTCTTAACATTTCTTTTAATTTTTGAATTTCATTCTGCGAAATTCTCTTTTCCTTCTCTAATAAATTTCGTGCTTGAGAGATAGTTAATTCATAAAAATTTGCTATAGAATAATTTTTATCACCAAATTTAACTTTAGTCTCAAGAACATCTTCATTAAATCGTAGTCCCTCGCAGTCTGGACATTGTATCCAAGTTGAGGGTAAATATCGCATTTTTATTTCTTCAGCACCCATTCCTTTACATGTTGGACAGGCACCAATAGGAGTATTAAACGAAAAATGGGATGGTGTTAACCCTGTGACAGAAGCATAAAGCTTTCTAATTATGTCTAATATTTTCGTGTACGTTGCTGGATTTGAACGAGGATTTTTTCCTATAGGACTTTGATCTACCATAACTGCTTTAATAGAGGAACCGATTATTTTTTCACAACCTATTGGTTTCTTCTTTTTTATTGAATTGTAAAGAACATCTTCTACTAATGTACTTTTCCCTGAACCAGAAACACCTGTTATTACAGTTAATCGAGATAACGGTATTTGAATATCAATTTTTTTTAAATTATGTTCAAAAGCACGTTTAATAGTTAAAAAAAGCTGAGGTTTAGCTCTTAATTTTGGAATGGTAACCATTTTTTTTGAAGAAAAATAATGTCCTGTTGATGTATTAGCATTCCACAATTCTGAGGATGTCCCTGAAAATATAATATTTCCTCCATTCATTCCGGCGGCAGGTCCAATGTCAATCGCCTTATCTGCATAGGCTGCTGCCATTCTATCATGCTCAATAAAAATTACAGGTCCAGGTAATTTCTGAAAGATTGGCAAGAATTTGGCAATATTTGCAATATGTTGTCCAATTGTTGGTTCATCAAGAACGTGAAGAACATCTTCAAGCCTATTAATAAGAGATA
>JBHLKV010000061.1:0-13957 GCA_048886305.1 Candidatus Hodarchaeota archaeon | reverse complement strand
CAGGCATTTACAAAAGTATCCAAAAGTAAGTCAATTAAAACATATGATAGTGTAGTAAATCCAGATTATATATTTATGTTTGATACATCATTATTGGATATACCAAGGATAAGAGCTACTATAAAGGAAGGTGTAAATCTAATAATTAATAGTGCAGATCCTATAGATACAAGTGATCTCCCCGATAATATAAAAATCTTTATTGTAGATGCTACTGGTATTTGTATTAAAAGTAATTTTATGCATGCAAGCGGACCAATTTTGAATATTCCTATGTTAGGAGCTTTTGGAAAGATTACAGGGTATTATAATCTTGAAACAATGGAAAAAGTAATTAAGAAGGAATTTGGAGAAAGCAGATTAGAAAAAAATATGAGCGTTGCAAAAGACGCTTATGAATCAGTAAGAGAGATGTAATGATGTCAGAATCAGAAAAATGGAAAAAAATTAATAAATCTGTAAAAGAACGACCTAAAGTTCAAGAATACAAAAATTGGAAAGAATTATCCCCAATCCCAATTTCATTACCAATTGATGGAAATATAGGTACAACCGGTGATTGGAGAACTTTTAGACCAGTTATTAAAGAAGGTTGTAATAAATGTGGAATATGCTGGATGTATTGTCCTGAAGGGGTAATTAAAAGGAAGGAAGATGGTACGTTTGAAATTGATTTACGTTACTGTAAAGGTTGTGGTATATGCGCTAAAGAATGCCCAACAAATAATATAGAAATGATCAGAGAGAGTGATATAAAAGATGACTGAAACACAGAAAGATTTTGTACAAAAAAGAGAATCAATTATTATAAAGGGAAATGTAGCAGCCGCCTATGCAGCTAAATCAGCACGAGTCCAGGTAATTAGTGCTTATCCTATAACTCCACAAACTACTGTGGTTGAAAAATTATCTGAATTTGTAGATAATGGACTAATGCCAGGAACACAATATATAAAAATGGAATCAGAACATAGTGTTTTTGCTGCTGTTATTGGTGCCAGTAAAGCAGGAACTAGGACATTTACAGCAACATCTGGTCAAGGTATATTTTATGCGCATGAAATGATTCATTGGGCTGCTGGAGCTCGGCTACCTATTATTGTTGCTATTGCATCAAGAGGACCGGCCCCTCCCTGGAATATATGGGCAGATTTTACCGATGTGATAAGTCAACGCGATACAGGCTGGATAAGTTGTTTTTGTGCAGAGCATCAGGAAATTTATGACGAAATTTTAATGTCATATAAAGTTTGTGAAGATCATGATATTCTTTTGCCTAAGTTTGTATCATATGGGGGTTTTATTCTTTCACATACTTCAAAACCGGTTATTCTCGAAGATCAAGATCTTGTAGACAAATTTCTACCACCTTTACCAAGTGAGGAGGGTTGGCCACACATATGGATGGATCCAAAAAGGCCAATGATGTTTGGGAACCTTATAATGCCTTCTAGTTTTTATTATGAATTTAGATTAAAGATTCATGATGCTCTTGTAAGAGCGAAAGAGAAAATTAAAAATGTTGCTAAAGAATTCGAAAAAACTTTTGGTAGAAATTATGGTAATGGGTTAATTCAAGAATATAAAATGGATAATTCAGACATAGGAGTAATTATTTATGGAGATTTGGCCTTACAAATGGAACAAGCAATAGAGGATTTAAGAGATGAAGGCTACAAAGTTGGGATGGTTAAGCTTCGGCATTTTAGACCATTTCCGACAGAAGATATTATTGAAGTTGCTAGGAAAGTGAAGGTTCTTGGAGTCATAGATAGAGCTACAGCTTTTGGTTGCCAAACTGGAGGTCCTGTAAGTTGTGAAGTTAAGGCAGCTCTACATGAAACTACAGGAACTGCAACAATATTACCAATAATTAATGGTTTAGGTGGAAGGGAAGTGACACTTGAACAGCAAAAAAATCAAATATTAAAATTAGTCAAATATTATGAAACTGGAGAACTTCCAAAAGATGTGATCCATGGAACTCTCTGGGATGGTTTATTGGAGGTTGAATAAAGTAATGGTTAAATTAAAGGAGGCTTTAGAATC
This sequence comes from Candidatus Hodarchaeota archaeon, assembly GCA_048886305.1. GTDB lineage: Archaea > Asgardarchaeota > Lokiarchaeia > Sigyniarchaeales > SOKP01 > Loki-b32. The sequence goes on along the minus strand of JBHLKV010000061.1, from coordinate 11,908 downwards.
TTGTCCAGAAGAATATTTTCTTCCAGGAAACTCTTGTTGTGCTGGATGTGGTTTAGAAATCGCTCTCAGATGGGCCATTAAAGCGTTAGGACCTAACACAGCTCTTGTAACACCAGCATCCTGCTTAAATGTTGTTGTAGGATTATGGCCTAAAACAGCACCGAATTTCCCATTTACAAATATGGCTTTTGCAGCGGGTGCAGCGGGTGCTACAGGTATGTCAGCTGCTTTCAAAGCGAAAGCTTTTAGGTTTCCGGGCAAGGGTTGGGATGAGATGACTGCAATTACATTTGCTGGAGATGGTGGTACTGCTGATATTGGAATTCAAGGTTTAAGTGGAGCAGCTGAAAGAAATTCTGATCAAATTTATGTTTGCTATGATAATGAAGCATATATGAACACAGGTATTCAAAGATCTTCAAGTACTCCTCATGGTGCCTGGACAACCACAACTACAAAGGGTAAAGATCGTTTCAAAAAGAATCTTCCAGCAATTATGGCTGCTCATGATATACCTTATGTAGCCACTTGTTCTATTAGTGAACCACTTGATTTATATGATAAATTTAAAAAAGCAAAATCGATCAAAGGCTGTCGATATATCCATATTATGGCGCCTTGTTGTACTGGTTGGGGATTTAATTCTGAAGATACCATAGAAATAGCACGATTAGCTGTAAAAACGGGTTCTTGGGTATTATATGAAGTAGAAAATGGGATTATGACGTTATCGAAAGCAAGTAGATCACTATTGGATCCTTCTAAGAGAACTCCACTGATGGATTATCTTTCTAAACAAAAAAGATTTGCTAATATATCTGAAAAGGATCTAATTGAACTCCAAGAATATTTAGATCATACTTGGAAACGTCTAGAAGCTGATTTGAGTTGTCAAGATCAATATCCCAAATAACCTTTAAATCTTTATTTATCTCATCTTTTATTATTAATGTTAATTTTTAATTGAGCTCAAATGGGATTTTTAATAAGACTGGCGGGGAAGGAGTTAAAAGAATCTGAGTTTTATTTACAAATTGCGGCAGAGAATATAATCGAAGGAAAAATAATTGCTTTTCCTACCAACTCTGTTTACGGTATAGGAGGTGATCCACAAAATCTTGATGTTATTGAGCGAATATTTGAGATAAAATTTCGGGATCGATCCAAAGGATTATTATTACTCGTTTCTGACTTTGAGGAAGCCTCTAAAATAGTTGAGTTTAATGAAGTCGCTAAAAAATTAGCGGATAAATATTGGCCAGGACAATTAACTCTAATTTTAAAAAGAAAGGAACCAAGCATCATTCCCTTAGAAGTATCAGCCCATCAAGATACATTAGGTTTAAGAATTCCTGAAAATACAATCATTTTAGAGATTTTAAAGATATTAAAGGAGAAAGGGTATTTTGGAGGTATTATAGGGACATCTGCTAATTACTCAGGCGAACCACCTTCTATTAGTGGAGACGAAGTAGCAAAAAAGTTATTAAGCCCCATAGATTTAATAATAGACGGAGGAAAATCAAAATCAAAAACCCCTACAACAATTATAGACTGTACTTCTCAAGAGTTAAAATTTTTAAGAATTGGTAAGATTTCTAGAGAAGAGATAAATGAATATTTAGCTAATTTTCAATAAGAAATAATATCGTGATGAATTTGAAAAATTTTAACCTACTAGTTTCAACATCTAGATTCAATGAAATTAATGCAAAAGCAGAACTTTGGTTTACCCTATTAATATGTGGAGATGATTATCCAATTATCTCAAGATTAAATTTTCCAGGATTGGTAACAGGTTTAACCAATTTGAGTACAAGACAAGTAATATTAAAAATTAAAAAAATTTTAGAAAAAGATCCCTATTTTTTTCAATTTATTTTAAAAATAATTCCAATAGATTTTGTGTGTGAGACAAACTCTCAGGTTATAAGTCAATTAGTAGAATTGCATTATAGGGATTATTTTAATAATACAGATTCTTTTAAAATATCATTAAAACGTAGGAAGCATGAGCAAATTGAAAGAGCCAATTTCATACAAAAACTTGCTAAGAATATTCCAAATAAAGTGGATCTTGAAAACCCTGATAAATTTATTAGAATTGAGATTCTGGGTAATATTTGTGGAATATCATTTCTTTCAAAAGGAGATATAATTTAATCAGTTTTTAACTTCTCTGTATTTAATAGAGCCATTTTTTCACATAATAAGTCATAAAGAGCCATATACATGCTGTTTAAACTATAATCTAATTGCTTTTCATTGGAAGCAGGGATTCCATATGATTTTAAGATAGAGGAGAGTTGCTTATTGGAGATCTCATAAAAATTTTGGATAGTGTTGAATTTTTCAACTGATTGGTCGTTTATTGTTATATCCATTTCATAAGCGTTTAAATTTAGTAAGATACTATTGTTAATATCTTTTAAATTATTTTCTGATGAAATAATACAAGATATTAAGTCATTCTTTTTTAGATCAATATCAGTAATTCCAAAAGCATCAAGTCCTTTACTAATTTGCCGATTAGTTGATAAATAAAGGAATATTTCAATATTTCTTTTATTTGAAATATTTAATTTTTGAAGAAATGCCTTTTGTAAGAAATATCCTGCTGTAAAGATATGATCTTGATTTAAAATATATTCCCTCTTGATAAGTTGTATAGTTGAGCCCAAAAATTTATTTTGAATAGTTTCAATTTTATTAAAAATAAGATCTTCGGCTTTATTCTCATCAATAATTTTATTTATCTCAAGAAATTTCTTTAGATCAATCCTAATTTGATTTATACCAATATAATAGTGTAAATTTAAATCTTTAATATTAAATTCCTTTACAATCATACTATCAATTCCCAACTCAACCAATCTGGCATAATTGCGAAATTAATTCGAACTATAATTGAAATTATTAAAAATGATAATAAATATATGGTAAAAATCCAATCTTTGAATGAATATTTTATTGTATAATAATAGGTACGTTCTTTTTTGCTTCCAAATGCTCTAGACTCAAGGGCTTCTGCTACGTTAAAGGCTCTTTTTATAGAACAAATTATTAGGGGAATTAATAGGGGAAAAAGGTTTTTAATTTGATTGATAAGCCCCTTTTTTTGCATTTCATATCCACGACTCTGTTGAGCATCTATAATATTTTGTGCTTCAGTTGCAATTGTAGGGATAAATCTGAAAGCTAATGATAAGGAAAAGGCAAATTCATAGGGAAATTTCATTGATATTAACGATAATGCTAAATCATTTGGATCAGAAGTCAAGAAAAATATTGAAAAAGCCGATACCATTATGCAAATTCTAATAATCATTGAAATTGCGAATGATAATGACAGAAAAAATGTATTTAAAATTATTATTAATAATATTAAATATGATAAGCCTTGGAGGCTTTTAAGCCATTGTTTTATTAATTTACCTGCCAAAATAAGAGGTATTAAACTCAAGAAAATTAAGATTAAAGGAATGATTTCAGTAAAAAGCAAAGCACTAATAGAGTATACTAATGCAAATATTAATTTTGCTCGTGGATCCAAGTTATGGACGAATGAATCTTTTTTCATAAATTTAAAAGCATTGAGAAATTCTAAAGACATTTAATCACTACCCCCCAATCTCACTTGTTTTATTTTTAATAAAATCTTTAATGAATTTGATCAATTTATATTTTGAAAACAAGTTATTTGGACATTCAATTCCTGATTTTTGTAAAGCTAAATTAATCTGATGAGTTTGGGGTAATAGTAATGAAGCTTTTTCAATTAGTGTTTGATTACTTAATACTTTTTCTGTAGGTCCATCAGCTAAAATTAGTCCCTCTGTCATTAGAATCGTTCTTGGGATATATTCATTAGCAAATTCAACGTTATGAGTAACAATTATTATTGTTTTTCCTTTCTTCCTTTCATTTTTAATTAAATTAATTAAAAATTCGATTTCTCTTCCATCTTGTCCCAATGTAGGTTCATCAAATACAATTATATCAGGATCTCTGCAGATAATAGAAGCTAGTGCTAATTTTTTTGCTTCTCCACCAGATAAATTAAGTGGAGACCTATTTCTATATTTTTCAAGGTTAAATTCTTTTAATATTTCATTTGTCTTCTTTTGAATTTCTTCTTTAGTATACTCAAAACTTTTTAATGAAAATTCAATCTCATCCTTCACTGAGTTTGAAAATAATTGATGCATGGGATTTTGAAAAATAACACCGACTTTTTTAGATAAAGTTGCAATACTTTTAGTAGCAATATTTTCACCATAAAGATATATTGCTCCATTTGTAGGTCGGATTAACCCATTTAAAGTCCTGATTAGAGTCGTTTTTCCAGCTCCATTCTTACCCATAATTCCTATTAATTCTTTATTATTGATTTTCAAATTAATATTTCTTAATGCTTTGGTCCCGTTAGGATAAGTAAAATCTACATTATCTATGAGAATTAAGGGTAATTGTTTCTCTATATCGTTCACCAACTTGTTTACTTATAAACCTTTTAAATAATTGATTACCTTAGAAATAGAAATGGGTATATATTGATTGAATAACTTTTCTTCTTTTAATTGATTGAAAATTGAATAGATGACAGGTTTATTTAATTGCAATGTATGAAAATTAGTACCATTAATAACTTTATTGCTATTATCATGTTCAATTAAATTTCCATCTTTCATTAAAATTATTTCATCAGCATATGGCAGAACTAAATCTAAACGATGCTCACTAATCAATACAGTTATCCTTTTTTCTAATTGAATTTCTTTTAACAATTCAATTATTTTTTTTGCCATATAAGGGTCTAATAAAGCAGTAGGCTCATCCAAAACAATAATTTTTGGCTCGAGGACTAAAATTGAGGCAATAGCTACTCTTTGTTGTTCACCACCACTTAATTCAAAGGGTGCTTTATTTAAAAGATGTTCAATTTCTGTTATTTTAATAACTTCTTTTATTTTTTTCGAAATTTCTACAGGTTCAATACCCAAATTTTCTAAACCAAATGCGATTTCATGCTCTACATTCATTGCAACTAATTGATTCTCAGGATTTTGAAACACAATTCCAACTTCAGTTGATAAATCTGCGATTGCTGTTATTGTTGTATCTTTTCCAGAGATTTCAACATTCCCTCTATAAAATCCTGAATAAAATTGAGGGATTAAACCATTCATGCATCTTATTAACGTTGTTTTACCAGAACCCGTTTCTCCACAGAGTAATATAAACTTATTGTCTTCAATCTTTAAATTAATATTGTTTAGTGCATAATCTTCATTCCCTTTATATCGATAGTAGAAGTTTTTAAATTCAATTAAAGTCATACTTACAGAACATTCATTTCTACTTTTGATTATTAACTATTCATTTAAAACTTGTTTAATTTTCTCAATGATTTTATCTAAAATATTGTTTATTTCCATTTTGCATGTTAAAGATGCTGCACCATCATGTCCACCACCACTTCCTCCACAATATTCTGATATTTCTTCTAAAATTTTGCCAACATGTAAACCCGTTTTTAAACAGAGATTTTTTTTTGCTCTTATTGTAATTATGGATTCTGACTTTTCTTGTGAATGTACAATACCAATATCAAATCCTACTTTAATTAGCATCGATGCAATATTAGATCCATAACTACTCACATTTGTTATTCCGATTAAATAATTTCCTTCACGAAATAGTTCAACTCTTTGTAAACCCTTTATCTTTGCTATGTTCTCGGACAGATCTACATCCATCTCAAGTAATAATTTTATATCTTGAATATTTAAATCATTATCCAATAATTTACAAACATTTTTAATGGTTCTATTGTTTCCATATCTAAAGTGTCCAGTATCTGTTAAAATAGCAGCTGCTATAAGATATCTAATGGGAAGGGTTAACTGTATATTATTCTTTTCAAACAACTCTAAAATAATTTCTGCTGTAGAAGAATAGTCCTCATATATTAAATTTAGTGGGTTTAAAGAATCAAAATTATTTTTCTTTTCTATATAATGATGATCTATAAAAATATAGGGAATTTTAGACTCTGAAATTTCGAATTGTCTATTTAAAGCTGTTTGGTTTGTTTTATTCGTATCTAATATTAAACAGACGTTAAAATTTGATAAATCAATAGATTTCTCATAAAAAAAGGTAAAATCAAGGAACCTATCACAAAATTTATTCATAAATTCTTTGGTGGGTTTTGAAAGGTCTGATAAAATTATAGCGACTTCTTGATTTTTAAAGTATTGGTTTAAAAAAAATTTTAACACATAGCAAGAAGCTAAACCATCAATATCAACTAAGTCATGAGTTGTGATCAAAATTTTTTTATTTTTTAGATAGGTGAGAAAAGTACTAAATTCATTAGTTGACATAAATTTGAAAAATCAATTATTATATTATTAAAATTATTTAGAACCTAATTAATTTAGTTTTTTAATATAAATAGAAAAGTTAATTTAAAATTAAAAATTAAAATTATTAGATTAGTTATTCATGCCTCTAATTTGAAGTGATTTAAATGCCCAGTAAAAAGGTTGGAATCAGTGGTCGTTATAAGGCTAGATACGGCGCCACTCTCAGAAAAAGATGGCGACAGATCATGGAAAAACAAAAAGTTGATAGCATACGATGCCCTAAATGTGAAACAAGAGGATCAATTTATCGCGTGTCAGTTGGTATTTGGCATTGTAAAAAGTGTAACGCAAGATTTACTGGTGGAGCTTATAATATTGAAACACCTCGAGGTGCAGAATCTTTTCGCGTTGCAAAACGTAAGCAGAGAGAATTAGAAGTAATGGAGGAAGAATGAATCTAACTAATTATTTTATAATAAAAGCTACAATTGAAATAAAATTTAAGAATCCTCAATTACGTGATATTTCTTATAACTCCTTCTTACCAGAATTCACGAAATTACAAACAAAAAGATCAGTAGTCTTAATGGAAAAAAAGAACGATAACTCTTTATCATTTCAAATAGAGAGTCAAGACATTACAGCTTTTAGAGCAACTATAAATGAGATCATAAGTTTTGGGAAAATAATTGATAATACGTTAAAAATTACTGATAATTCATAGGAAAAAGATTTATTATTTGATATATAAAATAATTTATTGATATTATAAACATAGAGTAATGGAAAAGTATGGCAATAAATCTAGATGAGTTAGATGAAGAACAAAGAAAGAAAATAATTAATTTAAACAATCTACAACAATCTTTTGAATTCATAACAACTCAAAGAATTCAGCTTGAAAGCAATCTCAGGGATACAGAGATTGCAATAGAAGAGTTAGAAAAAAGTGATTCAGATGTTAGTGTATACAAAGTAATAGGCGGAATATTGTTAAAGAGTGAGAAAAATAAATTATTAGATGAGAAAAAGAGTTTAAAAGTTACATTAGAAATGCGGTTAAAAACATTGAAGCAAAAAGAAGAACGTGTAAAGAATCAAATTGAAACTATGAGAAAGTCTTTACAAGCTGACTTTCAAGTTAAAGATTAATCGAATACTTTTTTCTTTTCAAATTTCCCATATACAATTTTTTATAGTTGATTAGTATGACTAAAAAATAATTTAAAATAATCTTGTAACTTTAAATAAGGTTCAAAAAAAAATTAATTTATAAAAATTATTTATAATTTGCTTTATATTGCCAAAGATTTAAATCTTTTCGAATTTTCTTACCAATTTCTAATGATTTGGTACTTAACATTTTGAGTTCATCTATGGAAAAGGTAGCAGCTCCGCTTTTTTGAATTGAAGTTATCTTATCTTCAGTAACTGATATTGAAATTCTACCATCACATACTAATTCTTCAGGCAAATTTGGATCTAAAAAAATCATATCTTCTATTTTACCATAAGTAATTACAATAGGTAATTCATTTACTATTGATTCTCCAGTAAAATATTTACCTGTCCACTCAAGATTACCATTCTCAATTTTTCCTTCAGGAATATGAGCTGATATTAATGTCGTAAGAGCACTTATCCCTCCTGCATCAATTAGATTTCCATCATAATTTATAACGTACATATCAACAAATAATATATATACTGCTTCATTTTCTTTAATACAAAGCTTCTTGGTCTGAACACAATCTGCATGTCTAATTCCACGATCAACTACCCTAGCTAACTCAATTGATTGTTCATCAGGGGGTCCCCTTTCAAATAGGGGAGAGGCTATAGGTAACAATTCAGCCATGATGGTACAAACTCCTTCATTTGGCAGATCTGGAAATGGTTCACCAACTTCATATTTTAAACCTGTAATTATCCTTGTTTCACCAAGAGAAACATCAGCAGAACCTTCAGCTGAAGAGATGACATCACTTTGTATTTTAAACTCACGATAGTCCCAAAGCCCTCTACCATCAATTCTCTCTTGCTTTTTCAAATTATTTATTATATAATTTTTTTCAATTTTTGAAATAACTCTTTTAACATCCATCATTTTTAACGTTCACCTTTATTTTCTTTATGATTTATTATTTCATCACTCTGGTCTTGTATTGATAAAAATTTGCTTTTTAGAGTGTCCAATTGAATTTGATGAATTTTTTCAAGAGTTTCTTTAGCTAAATCTAAAAAATCGTCCATCTCATTCAAATCCATATCTCCATCAAATTGTAACAACGATATTTCTTTATTATACCATGTTATTGCACATGGTAGATCTGCTTCGCCAGCTTTATCTTCAATTCCAGATAAATCAACTACAATTTTTCCATCAATTTTTCCCACAGCAACAGCGGATACTAGACTTTTCATAGGGATTCCTGCGTCTGCTAATGCTAATGCTGCGACAGTAGTACTCGCACATCTTGTCCCACCATCAGCATCTATAACTTCAATAAACACTTCAAAACTAGTACCAGGATACAATTCGAGAAAAAGGAGAGGTTCTAAGCAATCTGAAATTATCATTGAAATTTCCTTTTCTCGTCGTCCAGGAGCAGGTCTTTTTCTATCAAATACAGAAAAAGTAGCCATTCTATAAAAAACCCTTAAAATCCCTTGATCTGGTTTAGCTAAATGATGAGGATGAACTTCTCTTGGTCCATAAACAGCCGCAAAAATTTTATTGTTACCCCATTCCAAATATGCTGATCCATCAGCATTCTTTACAACACCTACTTCCATCTTGATGGGTCTTAACTCATTATATTCTCGTCCATCAAGTCTTTTACCATCTTCCCGAAATAATACATCGGGATATTCGTCTTTTATTATTAAAGGCATTTATTCGATACCTCTTTTTTCTTTTTCTTTTATAATAAATTCTTGCATTCTATCGGTTAAGCCCACAGTGTGTGCCTCTGATGCAATTTTATAAATAGACTCAATAACTAACCTCTCATGAGCTAAATCTTCGCCCTTTAACCAAATTCGCCCATTTTGTGTAACAAAGATATTACAATTCGTTAAATTTTTTAACATTTTGATCATAGATCCATTACGACCAATTACTCGGGGAATTTTTGGTGGATCTATAGAAATTACTATTCCATTTGATTTTTTACCTAAATATTTTCCAATTGTGGTTAATTCAGGTTTATTTAGACGATCTGCTGAAAGAATTTTTACAATTAAGATATCTCCAATATCAAATTTATCAGTAGATAATCTTTCTTGTTCAAATTCCTTCCCTCTCCCTCCACGGACTCTCCCCTTTTTTACAGTATTCTTAGGTTTGAGTTGAGCATAGTCTTTAGCATTAATATCACATTTATATTTAACAGGGTTTTTGTCAACAACAAGTGCAATTGCCTTATCTCCAGGACGAGGAGTATAGAACCCTCTTAAAGGAATGACATTTATATAGTTCTTTTTAATTTGCTTTAAACCTATATTTAAGGATACAATTTTATCTCCTTCTTTATTTAAAATTGCGCCCCTTCCAGGTAAAAAATTTGTTGTATCTTCTGTTAATATTTCTCCAGGAACTACAAGATCTCTAGTAGTTTCTTCATCTTCAAACTCATCGAGTTCTTCAGTATGTTCTTTATCATTTTCCATTATAAATTTTCACTTTTCGTTAATAATTATCTATTACCTAACCTGTATAACAAAATAACATAAATCAGAAAAAATAAAAATCCTTTAGGTTAGGACTTTAAGAGTTTTGTTTGAACTCTTCCATGAGTTAATTTATTTAACTTATCTATTAGCTCAATTTGAAAACCTGCTGGTAATGAGATTACAGATACCCAAGAACCATCAGATTGCCATTCTTCCTTCTTAATTTGAGCATATTGAGCAACAATATTGTAACCTTTTGCAGTAAAGGCTGAAGGGATTTTAATCGCTATTTCTACTTGTTCCATTCGAATTGGAATTATAGCTCTTATGCTTTTTACAATATCATCAACTTGTTCTTCAGCACTTCTCATTAAATCTATATTAACTTTTGCTTCTTCAATAGCTTTTTCAATTCTTTGATAAGGATGTGGTTTTTTATTCTGTGGGTTTATAGCGTTTTTACTAATTATAGTTATTATTTGCTTTAGTTTTTTACTTCTTTCTTCTTCTCGTTGAGCTTTTGTCCAGTGAATTTCCCCTTCTAATAATACAAAAGCAGCAATTTTCATTCCATCGGTAGTTTCAAAAACAGCCTCCATATCCCCATCGGTAGCTTTTTTACCCCTTCTTAAATCTTCAAAAACCGTGAAACTTTCAAAGATTAATTCTAAATCAATCTTCTGATCATTTAATATTTCATTAATAGTCATTCGCGACTTTTCTTTACCTGCTTTTAATCTTTTATCGATTTCTTCACGAATAATTTTTTTAGCTTCCCAGGCCTTCTCTGGATCCATTAACATTTCAAATGTCCTTCCTGATTTTTCAATGCGTCCAATGATTAATCCGCCTAAGTCTATTCTTGCTCTATCTATCATATCAGGAGTCATATAAGGATCTCACTTCCTATTGATTATAATACCTAGATTTTCCTTTTTTGCCAATTCTTTGTCTTTGCGTTAAAAGATAAATGTAAAGAGCTTTTACCTTGATAATACCTATAAATTATATTAACTATATTATAATTTAGTTAATAATTCCTCCTTTTGTTCCAAATTAAGTAGCCTAAAAGATTTATCTTCCTTTAAAATAAAGGCTACATCACAGGTATTTTTATTTAAATTATCTCCCATAAGTTCTTTTAAAGCTCTTAATGGTAATAGTTTTAATTCTTCATCTATTATATCTTCTTTATAATGTTCTTCAAGGTACGCTCTTGCTTCTGTTGCTCCAGATCCAATTGCGAATGCGTAATATGACCACATTGCACCGCTAGGATCCGTTAAATAAAGGGATGGACCATTGTCATCAATTCCAGCAATTAGAAACGACACACCAAATGGTCTAACACCCGCATTTTGGGTGAAGACTTGTTTATATTCACATATATTTAAAGTGCTGTCTTTCACGGAAATCTTCTCATCATAATTCAGAAAATTAATTTGAGCTTGAACCCTAGCTCTATCAATTAAAACTCGGGCATCAGCGGTAAGTCCCGCAATGGCAACCCCAATATGATCATCAATTTTAAATATTTTCTCTGATCCTAGGGTTTCCTCCTGTAATTGAGAGCTCTTTTTCTCTACCGCAAATACAACTGAATTTTTATTTCTACATACTATTGCAGTAGTACCCCTTCGAACGGCTTCAATAGCATATTCTACTTGAAATAGCCGTCCTTCAGGTGAAAATTGGGTTATGGCCATATCATATCCTCTTCCCGCTTGCTGGAACATTCTAATCCACCTAAAAGATTTTTATTTATTTTTTAAATTTATATTATTTTTTTATTACTGATTAAAAAGTAGTAATAAACAATATAATAAATATTTTTTTTAAATAATTTAAAAATAGAATTCAAT
>JBHLKV010000060.1:0-14113 GCA_048886305.1 Candidatus Hodarchaeota archaeon | reverse complement strand
TCTTCGAATTTCTTTACCTTTAAAACATTATCTGTTGTTTTTTTGATTTTTTCATTCTCGTTTAAATATCTTCTGAATAGATCTGTTAAAACTTTCTTTTTATTTAATATCTTATTCTGACCTAAATTCTCAAAAGCCCTAAGCATGTGAATTTTAAGGTTCAAATCTTCTTTACTTATGTTTTTAGCATAATTTAGGATGAGTGGTATGACTTGAGGATCTTCAACTCGAGATAAAACATTTTCCAATAATTCACCAATAACTTCATCAATTTTTCCTTCAAAAGATTGAACATATTCATAAATCGGCTTGAATATGAGTGAAGTATCGAATTCGCATAGTCTTCTTATATGGTGTTCTCTTAGAGAAGTAATAATTTCATTTGGTCCTCCAAAATATTTTATTTCGCTGTTATCATTCAATAAATCATTTATAATTTTATGTAATCTAATTTCTTTCTCTTTATCGACAGTCATTTTATCTTTTAAAATATAATATATACCCAAAAAGCCCCATGCTCTCAAACGTACTTCATCACTTTCAGCAAGTTCAAAAAATAAGTCTAAATCCTTCCTATCAGTTAATAGTTTAAAAGTTTTATTAAAAATAGTGTTTAAATCTTCTTTTGGGCTTACTCCTAAAGGTAAATAACCTTTCCTCAGTTGTTTAATAACTTTTTCCTTATAAGACATGCTTATACAAATTCAATTTTATTAGACATTTTAATTTTTTCATAGTATTTTAAATATCCTATAAAAAGGACTTTTGATAAATAGAAAAATTGATTAAAAAGTGAAAAAAATATAGATCTAATGAATTCAATTTTAGTATTTATAGATGGTACGATTTGTGATACACAGCAGAGACATCACCTTGGAATAAAGACACTAGAATTTAATAAACGTGAAGCAATAATTAAAGATAAAGCTGTACCTAATAGTGTAAATTGCATTAATGAATTATCAAAGCGATATAAGATTGTTTATCTTGGAGCAAGACCTAATTCTACTATCGACTATACAAAAGAATGGTTAGAACAAGAAGGATTTCCAAAAGGGGATGTGTATTTAGGAGAATCTCAAAAAGAACGAGTTGAAATAATTAAAAAATTAAATAAAAAATATGATTTTATTGCAGGGATAGGTGATCGGTGGGATGATAATGAATTACATTTGAAATTAGGATGTTTAAGCATTATATTGGAAGAATTTAATGGTAAGTGGGATTTTATATGTAATTTTATTATGAATTATGAACGCAAAATAAAAATTACTCAAAATGAAATCCATTTAAAAGGAAAAATTGAAGGTCTAGCCCGTGTACTGCCAAAGCTTTACAATAAGTACGGAGACGAAATGTGGGAAATATATTTCAATGAAGTTCTTAAAAATGCAGAAGAAACTAGAGAAGAAAGAAGAAAAGAAGATATTGAACTATTTAAAAGATTTAACCTAAATCCGTGGGATTTAAGAGATGTTGCTAAATGGGAAGAATCAGTAAATGAACTAGAATGGGAACATAATGAGGCTTATGGATTACAAGATATAGAAATAGTAGAAGCAACAAAAAATCGTTTTGAAATGAAAATAACACGATGTCGATATGCAGAAATTTGGAAAGAATTTGGATTTCCTGAAATCGGATATCAAATTCATTGCAGAACAGATTTTGCATGGTGGGATCATCCAGCATGGAATCCAAAAGTACGATTTAAGCAACCAAAAACTCTTATGAAAAGTGATGAATATTGTTTATTTATACAATATTTACCTGATGAAGATTAATTTTTTACGTTGAATATTAAAAATGAAGATAAATAAATTTCCAGAAGGATTTACGTGGGGTGCTGCAACTTCTAGTTATCAAATTGAAGGAGCATGGAATGAAGACGGAAAAGGTGAGAGTGTTTGGGATAATATTTGCCATAATACGAAAATAGTAAAGAATAGAGATACTGGAGATATTGCGTGTGATCACTATCATCGATATAAGGAAGATATTCAAATAATGAAAGATTTAGGTCTTAATGCATATCGCTTCTCAGTATCATGGCCTCGAATCTTTCCATCAGGTAAAAGTATAATTAATGATAAAGGAGTAGAGTTTTATGATAACCTAATTAATGAATTATTAGCAAATGATATTGAACCAGTCATAACACTTTACCACTGGGATTTACCAATATCTCTACACAAAATTGGAGGTTGGGAAAATCGGGATGTTGTTGATAATTATGTTAAATATGCATCATTTATGTTTGATCATTATGGAGATCGTGTTAAAAAATGGATTACTTTTAATGAACCCTTAGTTTTTACGTTATGGTTTTATTCATTTGGTCTATATAATTTCAAAAGAGACACGAGAGGAGGATTGATCGCTTCAATTAATGTCAATGCAGCCCATGCTAAAGTAGTAGAAGTATATCGTCATTCAAAGAATCCAGATGGCAAAATAGGCATCACTCTCAATTTATCACCCGTTTATCCAGTAAGTGCTTCAGAACTTGATAAGAAAGCAGTTAGATATATAGATGGAAGAGATAATAGATGGTTTTTAGATCCTGTCTTAAAGGCTTCTTATCCAAGTGATATGTTAAAGCTTTTTAAAGATTTATATAATATACCCCCCATTCCGAAAGAAGATCTGGTATTATTAAAAAATAATCCTATTGACTTTTTAGGAATCAATAATTATTCATGTACTCGAGTTAGTGCCAAAAATGAAGAAGATTTATCTCATCTTGAAAAATTAATCAGTCGAAGAAAGTTAGAATGTCGTGAATATTCTGAAATGGGTCTTGAGGTATGTCCTAAAGGATTATTTGATCTTTTAATCAGAATTGATAGGGAATATAACCATCCTCTTCTCTATATTACAGAGAATGGTATAGCATGTAAAGATGATAAAAGTGTTGATGGAATTGTCCAAGATGATGATAGAGTGAATTATCTTAAACAATATCTTGAAGCCGTTTATCGAGCTATTTCTAAGGGAGTCAATTTGAAAGGTTATTTTTTATGGTCCTTGATGGATAATTTTGAATGGATTTATGGTTATTCAAAAAAATTTGGATTAATTCATATTGATTACAGAACCCAAAAGAGAACGTGGAAAAAAAGTGCTTATTGGTACCGTGATATAATAAAAAAAAATGGTTTAATAATGGGAAATACATAAGCGAATTCTTCTTTATACCTATATTCTTATTTCTTAACATATAAAAGTCTAAAAATGAGCCCTAGTAACAATTTAAATTTGAATAATAAATAACGGACTATATATCTTTTAAATCAACAAATTGTTATATCTTGAATGAATAGAAAAGGAAATAGAATGAATCAAATATCACGTCGATTGAGATGCAAGAAAATTCAAAGATTAAAACTCTATTTAGGAATCATGAAATTTTCATGTTTTATTTATTGGCTTTTTCAATCACTTGGTTAGGGTGGTTTCTTCTTGATATGATCATAAAAAGCGTTCCGCAAGGTACTGAAGGTCTAGATGCGTGGCGCCTCATCATTGAAGAGGGAAGATTTTACCTTATTTTCACTCCATTTCTATCTGTTGGTGCTGTTTGGGGGCCTAATATCTCCGCTTTTATTGTTTTAGCTATAAATAATGGAAAAATAGGGGTTAAAGCATTAATTAAAAAAGTATTTAATTGGCGTGTTGCTGTACTATGGTATTGTGCTGCTATAGGTCTTGCTACAATAATAAAATACAATTGTTATATTTTTAATGCTGTTTTCTTGGGAGGGACCTTTATAACTGATTTTCAAAGAGTATCTTTTATTATTATAATATTAAAATTTTTTGAAGAGCTAATCCCCTCTGGGGGGCAAGAAGAGATTGCTTGGAGTGGATTTGCCCAAACAAAATTACAAGGTAAATTTTCTGTTATTAATGCTACTTTAATTAAAGGATTTCTAGGTTGGATATGGCATTTACCTTTATATCTTCTCTATCCATGGGGAAATGCACTAGGAGAAAATATTTGGTTTTTTCTCTTCTATTATATAGGAATTGCTTTTATTCTAACTTGGCTTTTTAATAATACAGATAGTGTTCTTATTCCTGCGATTTTTCATGCAACTTTTAATACAATTGGTACTTATGTTGTGAATTATTGTACTTCCAACACAAACGCAATAATAATCACCATTGTGTTTGGAATATTTATTTGGCTTGTGGTTTTAATTTTATTTGTAGGTTTCGGTAAAAATCTTACTCGAAAGAGCTTGCCTAAATTAGAATTAAATTCTTAAATACTATTGAATATTTAGCATCTTTTTAGCATTACCTATATAATAACTAATTGAGCTTTTTAATAGACCCGTTCAAAATGTTTTAATGTGATCTAGAATACTCCTAATTGTTTTACAATAGATTAAAACAAAGGGATAAAGTGTGATAAACCATAATTTTAATAATTCTTTAGATGATAATAAGATACAAGAAATTATCATGGATATTTGTAATAAAGTTAAAGAATTTTATGTTTTTCCAGAAATAGCTGATAAAATATCAGATTTTTTGGCAAATAAGTTAAATAAAGGTTTTTATCGAAATATTACAGATCCAAGATTAGTTGAAAAGGAAATTTCTAATGATCTCCTTGAAGTATCCAGTGATTTACATTTTTATTTTGAATATAATCCAATACTTGCCCAAAAATTGTTGCAAAAAAGCGATGAAGACAGAGAAGACTGGCAAGATGTTGATTGCCAAGAATTTTTAGTTGCTCAATATGATAATTATCATATTGTGAAAGCAGAACGATTACCTGGTAATATTGGTTATATTAGATTAAATGATTTTCAACCTGCTGAATGTGCGGGAGACGTAATGGTTGGAGCACTACAATTTCTAGCAAATACTTATGCCCTAATTTTTGATATTCGAAATAATGGGGGAGGGTATCCATCGATGATACAATTAATAATAAGTTATTTAGTTGAACCAACTTCAAAACTAATTAATAGTTTTTATGAACGGAAAAAAGATAAATACTCCCAATCATGGACGCTCCCCTATGTACCTGGAAATCGATTCCCAGATAAACCAGTTTATATATTAACAAGTCATCGAACAGCTTCTGCCGCCGAAGAATTTGTTTATAATTTAAAAATGATGGAAAGAGCGATTGTTGTGGGTGAAACTACACGAGGAGCGGCACACCCTGTTGATAATTTTCCAATATTAGATTTATTTGTAATATCGCTCCCAATTGGAAGACCAATAAATCCTATTTCCAATGATAATTGGGAGGGAAAAGGTGTCACGCCCCATCATCAAATACCTCAAGAAAAAGCTTTGGAAAAAGCTCATTTTTTAGCATTACAAGACTTGATAAATAAAGAATCTGATGAAGAAATTAAAAAATTTCTAGAATTTGAGTATGAATATTGTGAAGCAAAATATAATGGGATTAAGGTCGATATTGATGCTTTAAAAGATTACCAAGGGGAGTATGAAAGATCTAATATACTTATCCAAAATAATCAAATTTTTTACGAAAGAGCGAATTTAAAACATCCTTTAATTACAAAGGATAATAAGATCTTCTTTGCCAACGAATCATTTAAATTATGGTTTGGAATAGAAAATACAAAAAAAGTACTTATTATTCATCGTCGAGACCTACCAAATATAATGAGATTATACAAAACCAAAGAAAATTAAAATTCTTTTATTATTTATAAATTTTATATTAAATAAAATTAACAACTAAGATTAAAATGGGTCATAAAAAGAGTCAATCAAGTTTAGATTTCAGATTTATGTCTTTTTTCTTTAAAATTCGCGACTTTTTTAAATCACCTATGAAAAAAATAGACAAAACTGGAGTAAAATCTGGAGATTTTATCCTTGATTATGGATGCGGTCCAGGAAGTTACACATTTGTAGCAGCAGAGAAAGTAGGTTCTAATGGTAAGATTTTTGCAACAGATATCCACCCTCTTGCGATTAAAAAAGTCAATAAAAAAGCATTGAAAAAAGGATTAAAAAATATTGTAGTTATTGAAACAGATTGTAAAACAGGACTAGATAATGATTCTATAGACATTATTATGTGTTTTGATGTCTTACATGATATTAAGGATAAGGAATGCATATTAAAAGAATTCCATCGAGTTTTAAAGCCAGATTCAAGACTCTCTTTTGATGATCACCATATGAGTGAAAATGAAATAATAGGGATAATAACTGCACAAGGTTTATTTCAACTAGTTGAGAAAAAGAAGAACTTCTATAATTTTTCTAAGATTTAATTAGTTTTGAGAAAAATATATTTAGCAAATCTAATTGGATTATAATGTTTTTTGTAAATGCTTAAAAATAAATAATTCTACTGTTTTGTTATATTTCAGATATGACTAAACTAAAGGGTTAGGTATATTGAATTTAGAAGAAGATTCATCAAATTATAACAATTTACAAGATTTGGCAGAGATTAAAAATATCTTCCAGAAGGAAAAACACCCGCAATTAAGGCTTAAATTAATAGAATTAATTGCTACTTCATATAAAAATGGTGGTATAGAGTTTCTTAAGTCTCAATATAAAAGTTGTAAAGATGGAAGTGTTAGAAAAAGGATTGTTGAGATAGTTGGGGAGGAACATATAAATGATTCAATCGCATTTTTTATTGAAGCATTGAATGATGCTAATATTGAGACTAAAAAGATAGCTATCATATTATTGGGAAACAGTTATGCGTTGAGTGCAATTAAGCCTTTAATTGATTTATTACAATATGGAAATGTTGAGACCAATGATTTATTAATTAATTCTCTAGTTAAAATAGCAAATCAAGAAGAAATCCAAGAAATTATTAACTACTACGAAAAAGGGAATTTATATATAAGAAGAGCTATTCCAGTGATTCTAGAGAAAGTTGGGAATAAAAAATCAGTAGATTTTTTAATATCACTCCTGAAAGATGAAGATTTTCTTGTTAGAAAGAGTTCAATAAAGGCGTTAGAAAAATTAATTGAATTGAAAAATGTTAGATGTATTTTAGATTCTTTAAATGATCAAAATATTGAAGTAAAAAAGGAAGCTGTTCGGGTTTTAGGAAATCTTGGTAGTAGGAGAGCGATAAAACCCTTATTAGAAATGTTAAAAGAAAAAGACTCAAGTATTAGAACTCTTAGTAGAAAATCTTTATTTAAAATATTAACCAAATCAAAATCATTTGAAGATCTCTATGATGTTGTTAATGGGAGAAATCTTAGTGCTCGTAGAGAAGTAATTATCTTATTAGGTATGTTGAAAGATACTAATGCAATTAACCTGTTGATAAAAGATTTAAACAGTAAAGTTGTAAGTATAAGGGGGGCAGCATATAGGGCTCTGTTAAAAATCTTGGATCACAGAATTGACGATCTCATAATTAGTGCATTAGATGATAGATTATGGCGAATTAGAATGTATTGTGTAAAAATATTAGGAGAAATTAAAGATCTCAGTACAATTAATCATCTCTTCAAATTATTAGGTGATGATAATAATAGAGTAAGAGGAGCAGCAATAAATGCATTATCTAAATTTGAAGATGAAAATGTAATTACATTGGCAAAAAAATCAATTAATACCTCAAACTGGAAAATCAGGAGATCAGCAGTAAGATTATTAATTGAAAGGAAATCAAAAGAATCAATTAATACGTTAATTCCCCTTCTTAATGATAATGATGTTTATATTAAAAGTTGGGCTGCCATGGCTTTAGGAAACCTTAAAGGTGTAGATAATATAGAACCATTTGTATTATTATTGAGAGATAATGATGATAAGATAAGAATCTCAGCAGCTAAGGCTCTTGGAGAAATAGGAAACAAAAAAGCTATTGAATTTCTTATTAAATCTTTAGCAGATGACAATTGGGATGTGAGAAGAGAAATAGAAAATGCTCTGAATCAAATAGATCCTAAATGGATGAATCATCTCTAATATCTCATTTTTAAAATAATGGTAAATTAGTCATTCAAATTTATTTTAATAGAGAAAAACTACTAAAATTTTAAATACACACTTATCTTATTTTTCATATAATAATTTATACATTTTTGGCGAAATATAAATGAAAAATATTAAAAATATAATTATATCTCTATTAATTTTAATAATAGCTCTGAATGTCTCTATTGCGCTAATTATTAGCAAATGTCAATTTGAGTTTAGATACAATGAAAAAAAGGTGAAAATTGCTGATTATATACCCGTTTCACCAATAGTAATAAATAATAATGCTGATTGGAACACTTTAGCCCTAACCGAAACCTGGTGTCATGGTTCAGGAACTGGGAATGATCCGTATATTATTGAAGGAATCTCAATTGATGGTTTAGATAGTAGTACTTGTATTTCAATTTCAAATTCAGATGTATTTTTTATAATTAGAAACTGTTTATTTACCAGTTCCGGTAGAACTACTGATGGTTGTGGAATAGGATTATATTATGTTGATAATGGCATTTTATCTAATAATGATTGTTCAAATGATAATGCTCATGGTATTGAAATAAGAAATTCTAATAACATTAGCATTTTAGATAATCAAGCACATAATAATGAATGGACGGGCATTAATCTTGTTGCTAGCAGTAATATTACTGTTTCGAACAACGTTATGAATAATAATGATCACATGGGAATATACGTAACCACTTCACATGGGAATCTTATCTCTGATAATACTGCAAAATCTAATTATGTTATAGGAATAAGATTTTATAGATCTAATAATAATACAATTTTTAAAAATGAAGCAAGCACAAGTGGTACGGGAATATATTTATACGACTCTCATTATAATAATTTGTCAGAGAATATAGCAGGCTCTTGTATTCCTTATGGAATAGATCTAATGGACTCCAATAATAACACAATCTCTAAAAATTATATGCATCACAATCGATATGGCTTGACTATATATCAATCTAATTATAACATTATAACTGGTAACACCTTCAAATGTAATAATGAAAACATTTATGAAGAGAATTCTGTAGGAAATATAATTGAAAATAATATTTATAAATCTTGTCCACCATCAGCAATATTAGGCTACAATATATGGGTTATAATTAGTATAATAGGAATAATTTCGATAATAATAGCTAAAAAGTTGAAAAATAAATCGCTTTAAAATTCAATCATCAATAAAATTCATCTAATATCTGTTGAATATAAGTCTCTAATTGGTCAAAAATTAGACCTATTTTAGATTCTTCATTGATTATAACTGTTAAAAATACCTTTTCATCACATTTAAAAATCAATATTGATCTTTTTTCTATTTCTGTTATAATTTTTTTAATTTTTTTATCCTCTATTGTTTTACCTAATTCTTCTGCACTTTCTAATACAGAAGCACACATAGATGAAAATTTATTTCCATCAATATTTTTATTCAGATTTTCTGTTATAAGCCCTCCATCGCGATAGGCAAGAAAAATTCCTTCTAAATTGCCTGTATTTTTCATTTCATCTAAAATAAGTTTTAGTTTTTCTAAATTAGGTTGAGTCATTTTATTGATTAAATATAACTTAATTTTTGTGTTATATAAGGACAAATAATTAAAACTATTTAATAATTGTAATATATGTGAATATTGTGAAATCAAATAATAATTTAGATGAATTAATAAAAAATTCAAATAGGGAATTTATTGAAAATGAATTACTTCCATTTTTACGAATACCAAGTAATACCTTGAATGAAGAAGGAATTAAACAAGCAAAAGACTATATCAAAATTTATATTTCTGATTTCTGTGAAGATGTAAATGAATATCCAGGTACTATCAATCCATTGATTTTAGCTAAGGTTAAAGGTGAAATAGACAACTCTCTACTCATCTATATGATGTATGACACTCAACCTGTCAATAACGAAAAAGAATGGATAACTGCCCCATTTGGAGCAGAGATAATGACTCTCTCTCCCCCTTTAGATTCCTTAGGTGATTGTATAATTGCAAGAGGGGCATATAATTCGAAAACCCCATTACTGTCTTTTTTGAATGTTGTTAAACTATTAAAAGAGAATAATAAACTGCCAATATCATTATTCCTTCTTTTTGATGGAGAAGAAGAAATTGGTTCACCAACATTATTAAAATTCCTTGAAGTTAATAAAGAGATATTTAAGGACTGTACTGATGCTTATTATCCTTCAACAAAACAAGACGTTAATGGCACTTCAGTAGTGAAATTGGGATATAAGGGAATTCTCTCTTTAACAATTAAAGTTAAATCTATAAATAAAGAAACCCATTCTGCTTTTAGTTCGATGATTGTTAATCCCGCTATAGAGTTAATTTCTTTAATTAGTACTATTTATTCTAAAAATGGATTTCATATTAATTGTCTTAAAGAACCATATAAAATTACAAGCAACGAGAAAATACTTATAGAAAATTTAGTAAAACAATTAGATCTCGAAAAAATTAAAAATAAAGCGGGAATAGTACAAGCTATTGAAGAGGATCCCAAAAAAGCTTTTATTAATTATCTTTTTAAGCCAACATTTAATATTTCTACATTAAAATCTGGATATTTAGAAGAGGGTATAAAAAATATGGTTCCGAATCAAGCTTTATGTAATATAGATATCAGATTCGCGCATAAAGTCTCGGTTGACGAAATTTATAAAGAGATTGAGGAAAAACTTGAAAAATTTGCAATAAATTCAAAATGTCAAATCGAATTAATGAAAAATATAGGATATGATGGTTCAAGGGTGAAAGAAGATTCAATTTTGGTAAAGAGTCTTATTGAAAGTTTTAAGGGGATTCCTACTGAAATCTGGCCTATAAGTGCTGCTGCTGCTCCTTTAAGTGTGATCAATAAAGAATTGGATCTAAATTTCATAACTGGTGGTTTAGGAATAGGAGGATTTGCCCATTCTCCAAATGAATTTATACAATTTGATTCAATTATTAATACAAGGCTCTCGAATTATTACTTTCTAAATAATTATTCAGAATCATATAAAAAATGAAAATTAAAAGATTTTGAGTAATAATTTAAGAGCATTTTTATATAAAATTTAGTATGAATTTAAACCTCTTTTTAACTTTTTCTAATACTAAATACTTTTAAGAATTAAATTTATTAAAATTATAATATTAAAAATATTAACTAGATATAATACCTAAGCTTAAATCTATTAGATTTAACACTGATTATTAAAAAGATTTTACTGGACTAATTTTATCAATAATGATCTTAGGAGTGACAAAATTAATGGCTGATGCGATGTTTAAAGTATGTATTTTCGGTGATGGGGGTGTAGGCAAGACTACTTTAGTAAATAGATACATGACTGGTGTTTTTAAGGGTGATTCAACAATGACGATTGGTGTTGATTTTCATGTGAAGAAATTAGAGATTGATAACATGAATGTTTCATTACAAATATGGGATTTTGCTGGTGAAGATAGATTTAGATTCCTACTTCCTAGTTATGTTATTGGAGCTTCAGGAGGAATTTTTATGTATGATATCACCAGATATTCTAGCTTAAAAAATTTTGATGACTGGTTAGATATTTTTAAAAAAGCTTATATTGGTAAAGAACGGCAAATCCCCGTGATAATGGTTGGCGGAAAGTTGGATCTCCAGTATAAACGAGCAGTTTCCAGCAATGAGGCTTTCGAAATAGCAAAGAAAAGCAATTTATATGGATTTGTTGAATGTTCAGCAAAAAGTGGTGAAAATATTGATGATATTTTCATTGAAATTGGTCGGTTATTGATGAGAAGATCTGGATTAATTTAAATACTAATTTATAAATATCTCATCTAATGAATTAATCACTAAATTTGGAATTAAATTATCATCAAAATCAGCTAAACTATTAGCTTTATTTTTTATATCACGAATCATATCTTTTGTAGTCACTCCAGTCAAAACTACAATTGTTTTTATCCCTGCACGATTACCTGCTAAAATGTCTGTTTCTATACGATCTCCAAATAAAACTGCTTGTTTCGGCGGTATATTAGTTTTTTCTAGAATTAGATTAATTCCAAGTGGAGAAGGCTTCCCAAAAATCTTAGAAGGTTTTTTAGCGGTGCAGATTTCAATAGCTTTAACCATAACACCTGCTCCTGGTAAAAGTCCTCTAGCAGCAGGTAAAGTTGGATCAGTATTTGTTGCATAAAATTGAGCATTCCCCTCTAGGATGCATTTTTGAGCTATTACCAAGTCTTTATAAGTCAGATTACGATGCAGACCTACAATTACAAAATCAATATCATTATAATTGGAAGGATCTTCAATAATCTTATGACCTCTCATTTTCAATTCTTCTTTGAGCCCTTTTTCTCCAATTACATATATATTTGCATTTTTCTTTACTTTAGTGATTTCAAAGGCACTTATTGAAGCACTGGTATAAAAATCATCTATTTCGGACAATATTTTGAATTTTTTTAACCTATCAACATACATTTGCCTAGTTGCTGTAGAATTATTAGAATTATATACCACTTTTATTGAGAGATCTTTTAAATTTTGTATAACATCATCTGCACTTGGTATTAGCGTTTCTCCCCGATATATTACCCCATCTAAGTCAAAAATAGCTAATTTGATATTTTTTAAATCATCTATTAATTTTCTCATAATATTATTTCTTAAATCACTTTAGTGTTTATATCAATCTAAAAAAACCATCCAACTGGTAATCCTAATAGAATTATAAATAATTGGATTCCAATGGGGATTGCTATTGGATTCAAAATATTATCAGCTGTATATTTTGGAATGTAATCTGTTAAAAAGAAAATAAAGGCACCTACTAAAGCATAGATCGGTCCTACGAGAATAAATCCAATGACATATGCGACGATAGTGCCCGCAAGAAAGCCCTCAACAGACTTTGTGTCTTTACTTCTTACTACAATTTTATGTTTTCCATATCGCCTGCCAATTAATGCTGCTGCAGCATCCGATAAGCATGCAATTAAAATACCTGAAAATACTGCTGCTATATGAACTAAATCCGCCATATAAAGCATGTATGAAAAAATAAATCCTGTGATTATATATATCTGTGGTCCTGCTGCATTTATCTCCTTATTTCTTAACATAGATCTCGTAAGAAAGTTAAAGAGTGAATACTCTGGGCCCCAAAGAATTCTAATCAGATCAGATATTAAAGCAAACATAAGAGACCCAATCAAAGCCATCATAGTCAAATCAACAATCGCCTGGAATTCTCCAGTACTATGGGAAAAAAGAGAAATAGGTCCCCATATAAATTCATAAGCAGGTTCAATCTCATTAATTAAGAAAATTACACTATCACTGACAATCAGAGTGACTGGATAAAGAGTAAAAAATCCAAAATATGCCAAAATAAGGAGAAGTCCCATTAAATGGAAACTCTTTCTTATTACTTCGTGTTTATATGATATATCCTCTCTATAAGGATTTTCTTTCGTAAACCTTTCAATATATCTTTGTAATACTGTTTTATTCCCGTAGCTTTCTGTCAACAATATCCTTTTATGTTTCCTAATTAATAATGCAAAAACTAAACTGACAACTAAGTTTATCCAAATCCACCAAACCATGAATCCATTATATGGATAAGGAAAAAATCTCGCAGTTGAATTGACATATCCAAAAATTAAAAAACAAATTCCACAAATTATAGTTGAAATTCCACCATATCGATTTTTTGTTTTTAAACCTGTACGTCCGACATACAACATTACAAATGTTAGTAGAAAAAAAGAGAAAGATAATGTGGTATTGTATATTGCGTCAATGGTAGTCCAATAATCCATAATTAACAAGCTAAAATATGATCTTAATTATTGAAATAAGTAATAATCAAATAATTATTCTTTGATTTGGTTAAAAAGCATAATTTCAAAATTATGAAAATATTAATAGTGAATTATGGACGATTTAAAAAGAGAAATGAAATTGGGTTTTGATTTCGAATATTTAGCTGATGTTCTTGACAAGAAAAAGGAATTAGATGATAAATATCAAACTCCTGGATTCGGATTAGCTGCTCAATTATTTTCTGTGATAGCTAAGCATATTATAACCAAATTGGGACCTGAAGAAGGAGAAGCAATTC
>JBHLKV010000059.1:0-14545 GCA_048886305.1 Candidatus Hodarchaeota archaeon | reverse complement strand
TAATTAATAATTTATTTGAGATTATCGAAAAGTATGGAGGGGTCGATGAAATCAACAAAAAAGCTAAAGAAGCAAGTGAAATAGACAATCTTTTGAGCAAGTTAAACAATAAGAAACCTGATTATGTGAAGGATATAGAATGGTTAATTGATCAAAGAGACAATAATGCTTTTATTAGCATACCTGAGTATAGAAAGAAAATTCTTGGAGAAAAATTATCAGAAATCAACTTTAATGAAGATTTTGCTGTTACTTTAGAATTATCGGCTTGTCAATATTTTCCATTTTTTATGGATATTGCAAGAGCTGCTATTGAAGATCAGAATCTTATACCAGGTAGAATAATTCGTGTAAGAAAAATGAAAGAACAAGAAGAAGATGGTGATTTATTAGCTATGGCCGCTGCTATGCAAATCATTGGCGCAAGTTATGTAGAAACGCTAGATACCAAGGGAACAGCTCCTGGTCCTGATGGATTGCCAGTAAATGTACATCTTGGCGGACCAGAAACCATAACAGGTTATTTTGGAGGAGTAGGACAACCAAATGATTTTGCATTAAAGTGGATTGATGAATATCTTTATTATTATACGAATTATGGTATCAAACAAGTTCTAAATGTTAATCCTGGAACGGTTTTACTGGGATATTATATTCATAAATTAGGGATTAATAACGAATTTAAAATATCAGTATATATGGGAAATGATAATCCATACGCTTGCCTGTGGACTCTTTTAACAGCTAAATTATTTGCAAGAGAGGATGGAACTAGTCCATTGATTGGTTTTAATCTTGCTAACTCAGTAAATAATGAAACAATTGAATTAACTGGATATATTAGAAAAGCATTTGATTTTGAAGATGTTATCAGATTTGAACATCATGTAATAGAAACACAAAAAAGTATCGTACGTCAACCATATGATAAAAGAGAAGAATTATTGGAAGTTGCTAGGAGAGTGAAAAATATCAGTGCTAAACATGAAGGTGGTGATGTAGAAACAGATAAGAATAGAGAGCATCCTTCAGATATTTTAGATTATTTTAGAGATAAGCAAGAGATTATTTATTCAGGTCACTGGGAATTTATGCGTAGAAATCACCTCGATAGATATCTTGCTATTAATACTACAGCAAAGATATTAACTGAAAACGGTATTGATATTATTGCTGCCCAGAATCTTCATAAATATAAATAAATTGAAGTGAGGAGATTAAGATATGGGAAAATTTGATTTTCGCCCTACAGGTGTTATGCCTGCATTAGTGACTCCCTTCAATAAAGATGAATCAATAAATGAAGACCAATTAAGGAATTTAGTTAATTTTTTAATTGAACAAGGAGTTACTGGACTTGTTCCTGTCGGTACTACTGGTGAATTTGTTAATATGACTTTTGAGGAACGTAAAAAAGTAATTGAAATTGTAGTTGACGAAACAAATGGACGAGTTCCAGTTATTGCAGGAACAGGAGAAACAGGTACTAAATTAGTTATTGATGCAACAAAGGAAGCAATGGATATTGGTGCTGATGCGGTTTTGATAGTCACACCGTATTATTTAAAACCAAAAGCAAAAGGCTTATATGATCACTACTATACAATTGCAGAGAAAACTGATATTCCTATAGTACTCTATAATATCCCTGTTTGTACCGGTGTAGAATTACCTTGGACTGTGGTAGAAGATCTCGTAGATATCGAAAATATTGTCGCTATAAAAGATTCTAGTGGTGATTATAAATACTTTTCAGCGTTATTGGAAAAAGTAAGTGATAAAATATCAGTACTAATTGGATGGGATGAAAATGTTTTAGGAGCTTTAGCTGGAGGTGCTGCGGGGTGCATCTTAGGTTCTGCCAATGTGTTCCCTAAAATTTGGCTTGAAATTTATGATCATGTAAAAAATAATCGTTTAGAAGAAGCTCAGACACTTCAAAAGAAGGTCCAAAAAATAGCAAGACTTTTAATAAGTTCAGGAGCACTGGGAGTTAAATCATGCCTTAATATGATGAATGTGCCTGTTGGAAAGACAAGACAGCCCATTGTCATAGGTGATACACTCTCCTATGAGATAAAAGATGAGTTACGAGTTGAACTTGAAAAGTTAGGATTAATTGAAAAAACAGAAATCCAATTTGAATTAGGAGAAAAACCACTTTCAAGTCGTTTCTATGCTGTTGGAATTACACCTAAGAAGATCACAGATTTTAAATTAAAAGTAGGGGAATCTCTAGTAGGAAATCGGGCTGAGCTTGCACATATTGATCTTTTAATTGGTGAAAAAGATGGTCCTGTTGGTAATGCTTATGCTCAAGCTTTAACTAATCCAGAAGAAGGTCGTGAAGGACTTCAAGTCATACTTGAGCCTAATATGCAAGTCAAACCGCCAACAATCATGATTCCTACAGTTCGTCCGACCTCTCTTCGGCACGCAAGTTTAACCTATGGTCCTGCACAAGCAGCAATAGCTAAAGCAGTAGTACAATGTGTTGAAGATGGAATTCTTCCAAAAAAGTTAGCTGATGACATTATGATAATTGTTAATGTATTTGTTCATCCCAGTGCAAGTGCAAGAAAAAGAATATTTATCAATAATTATAAAGCAACTCGCAATGCTATTCGAAAAGCTATGGAGAACTTACCAACAATAGACGATGGTATTGAAAATGCTGAAAGTGCTAGACATCCCTTTAGAAATGATCCTTAAGAAGGTTTATCATACTTTTTCTTATCAGACTTTTTTTTGAAAATTTTAAATATCATTAGATTTAATATATTTTACAAAGATAAAAATGCAATTTAAAAGGTTGTACTATGTCAGATATTTATGTTCCTATTGATATTACAGAAGCTAGGAAAGTTATACCTGAAGGAGAAGATATATTTTACAGCACTCTTACCAAAGCCTATTATGTTATTAGACAGGCTGCAGCAGGTCGTGCAACAACTATTACGTTTTCATCTCATGTATTATTCACTGAGAGAGGATTTGCTTATTCGTATCCTAAGAATGATGATGAAATGTTATTATTTTATCGCCCTTTGAATCAAATATATGGCGTTAGAGGTAAAAGATTTAGATTAAAAGTAGGACTAGGAAAGAAAATGAGTCTTATGTATATTTATGGAAAGGAAAAATTTCAGAACTATTACTTTGAGTTAAAAAGAGATCCTTCTTTTGAATCTAAGGAAAAGTTTAAAGAACGTTCAGCAGAGTTTGAGAATAAATTAGTTCCCTTAATTATTAAAAGTAAAGAAGAATTTCTAAATTCACCCGAAAGTTCGCAAATCGGTAAAAAAGAGAGAAAAAATCTAGCTAATTCAATAGTGAAAATGAAAAAACGTGAAGAGAAGAAAAAGCAAATTTAAAATATTTTTTTTTATTGAATATTTTACTAATTTTAAGGATACTTTATTTGAATCTTTATATTTTATTAATTTAAGCGATTTACCATATTAATTTCTTAGATTCTTCACAGAGAAATTTAATAGTTTATAATGTGAATATTGATAATCTTAGGTTAATATTGATTGTTAATATACTTAAATGCAATATAATGAATTGAATTATAAAATGACACAAATTTTTGATTTAAAAGTAGGAAAAAAGGCTCCTGAATTTACTCTTCCTGATAAAGATAATAAAGAAATATCATTGAATGATTTTAGAGGAAAATATGTTATACTTTATTTTTACCCAAAGGACAATACACCAGGATGCACAACTGAGGCTATTGGATTTACTGGAATTTTACCAGAATTACAGAAATTGGAAGCCATCGTTGTTGGAATTAGTCCAGATTCTCCTGAATCACATGCTAAATTTATTGAAAAGAAGAATTTGAAGGTAATCCTTTTGAGTGATATTGATAAAATAGTAATCAAAGAATATGGCAAATGGGGAAAGAAGCAATTTCGAGGGAAAGAGTATGTCGGTGTTATTCGAAGTACTTTTTTAATAGATCCAGAAGGAAAGATTGCACACATCTGGCCTAAGGTTTCTGTAAAAGGACATCCAGAAGATGTCGAAAGAGTATTAAAGGAATTAATAAAATAAAATTCTTTTTTATCTTATTTTTTATAAGAAATTTATTTAATTATAAAATCCAAATTAATAATTACATTATGAATGTTAAAGACGCAATAAAAGAAAGAAGAGCTTATCGTTCTCTGGAATTTGTTGAGATTTCAGATGAATTAATTAACGACTTAGCTAGTAAAGCTCAAATTGCTCCTTCATGTATGAACAACCAACCTTGGAATTTTATTTTTGTAAGGGAGAAAGAACAACTTAAAAGGTTATTTACTACTCTTACTCCTGGAAATAAGTGGGTTGAAGAAGCATCAATGATAATAGCTATCTTTAGTAAACCTAAAAATGATTGTCTAATTGGTGATCGCCTTTATTATTTATTTGATATAGGACTTGCTGCTTCCTTCATTATATTACGAGCAACTGAATTAGGATTAGTAGCCCATCCAATAGCAGGTTTTAATGAAGAGAAGGCAAAAAAAATTTTAGAAATCCCTGGGGAGATGATTCTAATTACACTTATAATCATTGGTAAACATTCAAAAACTATTAACTCAATCCTTTCCGAACCAATGAAACTAGGAGAAAAACAAAGACCACCACGAAAACAATTAAAAGAGTTTACATTCCTTGAACGTTATAATAATAAATTTGCAAATAAAGGGGGTAATATATGAGAAACCATTTATCAAAAGAATTAAGTCCTTATCTCCTTGAACATGCAAATGATCCCATAAATTGGTATCCATGGGGAGAAGAAGCCTTTAATAAAGGTAAAGACGAAAATAAACCCATCTTTTTGTCAATAGGATATTCTACCTGCCACTGGTGCCATGTTATGCAAAAAGAATCATTTTCCAATCCTATAGTGGCAGATTTAATGAATGAGGTATTTGTTTCAATAAAAGTAGACAGAGAGGAACGTCCAGATATTGATAAAATTTATATGACAGTCTGTCAAATGATGACCGGAAGTGGAGGATGGCCTTTAACTATAATAATGACACCTGACAAGAAACCTTTCTTTGCAGGTACATATTTTCCAAAAGAAAGTCGCTTTGGGCGTATAGGACTTATAGATTTAATAAAGCGAATACAAAATCTCTGGAATAATAATAAAAATGAATTATTAAATTCGGCTAATCAAATTACAATGACTTTACAGAATATTGATCAAGAAGCAGCAGGAGATAAATTAAATAAAAAACTTTTAACCAAGGCTTATAACCAGTTAAAAATAAGTTTTGATAAGAAAAATGGCGGATTTAACGAACGTCCAAAATTTCCGACTCCTCATAATCTTTTATTTTTGCTTCGATACTGGAAACGAACAGGAGAGAAAGAAGCTTTAGAAATGGTAGAAAAAACACTTCAAGCAATGAGAAGCGGTGGAATTTATGATCATATAGGTTTTGGAATTCATCGTTATTCAACAGACTCAACTTGGCTTGTTCCTCATTTTGAAAAAATGCTTTATGATCAAGCATTAGTAGCTATGGCATATATAGAGGCATATCAAGCTACAAAAAATCCAGAATATAGAAAAATTACTCAAGAAATATTTGAATATGTTTTACGCGATATGACTTCACCTGAAGGAGGATTTTATTCAGCAGAAGATGCCGATAGTGAGGGAGAAGAAGGAAAGTTTTACGTATGGTCTAAAGATGATATTGAAAACATTCTTGATAAGAAAGAATTTGATGTAGCTATGAAAGTCTTTAATATTAAAGATTCAGGTAATTTTTTAGAAGAATCAACAGGTAGAAGAACTGGGCAAAATATCTTACATATCAAACATACTCTAGCAGAAATTTCAAGCGATCTCAATATTTCGGAAAAGGAACTAGTATCAAAAATTGAAAATATTCGTAGAAAACTGTTTGAGACACGTGAGAAGAGAATACACCCTCATAAAGATGATAAAATTTTAGTAGATTGGAATGGACTAATGATAGCAGCATTAGCTAAAGGAGCACAAGTTATCAATGAGAAAAAATATTTGGAAGCAGCTAAGAAAGCTTCAGAATTTATATTATCCTCATTACGTTTGCCGAATGGTAGATTAGAGCACCGCTATAGAGAGGGAGTAAGTGAGATTAATGGATACTTAACGGATTATGCTTTCTTAATTTGGGGATTAATTGAATTGTATGAAGCTACTTTTAATATTTATTTTCTTAAATTAGCGCTTGAATTGCATGAAATTCAAATAAAGCATTTTTGGGATAAAAATATTGGTGGTTTTTATTTCACAGCAGATGATAGTGAGCAATTATTAACAAGACAAAAAGAAATCTATGATGGAGCTATTCCATCAGGAAATTCTGTGGCAATGCTAAATTTATTACGCTTAAGTTATTTCACCGGGGATCACGAATTAGAAGAAAAAGCAGATATAATAGGGAGGATTTTTACAGAAAAATTAAGTAGTACACCTGTAGCCTATACAAATTTCATGATAGCAGCAGATTTTGCTATAGGTCCCACATACTCTTTAGTAGTTGCTGGAAATACAAATAATAGTGATACTAATGACATGATAACAATAATACGAGATAATTATATTCCTAATAAAATTCTAATACAAAGAAAAACAGAACAAAATCCACCAGATATAGACAAATTCTCAAACTTTATTGAATTTTTTGATAATCTTGATGGACAAGCTACAGCATACGTTTGTATTAATAAAACTTGTAAACCCCCAACCCGTGATCTGAATCAAATGATTGAATTTCTTAAATCAGAATGGTCTAAAAAGAATTAAGAGAAAAAACTTACGACAAATTATTTATTTTACTTAAAACTAAGGCATGTAAAATACCTTTTTTACAAATTTTTCAATTAATTTACTAAGTTTTGACTTTGAAAGAAGTTATTCAATCAATTTTATATCCACTTTCTTCCCATGCTTTTCTCATTCTTGGATTAAGTTTAAGAAATTTATCAACTATTTCCTTCGGAACACGATTTAAAGGGCAAGAAAAATTAACACAAACAGGACAAGTTTTTAATTGGATTATTGTTATCCATATTACTATTCCGATTAAAGTCAATATTAGCATTAAAAATTGCTTTCCGATAATTAAGAATGGTATCGGATATCCAATAAGAATTCCAGCTCCAACTATAAATTGTACTTTTTCTGATTTTTTCATAGGTTCGGGATGAAAGCTCGAAATCTTATAAGCTCCTCTATTAATATCACAATGAAGAGTTTTTTGAGTATCGTTTGCATAATAAGGACAATGACTACATAACATTTTACTTTCCCATATACAGAAGAAGAAGAGAGCATAAATAATCCACCCTATTAATATAATTAATATTAAACTGATTTCAAAACCAGAAAAAAAAATTCCTATAAGAGCAGGAATCAAAGCAGCAAGAAATCCTAAACTAAAAAAAATACTATATTTTATATGAACATGACAATGTAATTTGTCATTAATAGAACAATTTGAACACTCTGATGCTTCTTTCCAAATACATATTCCATGAGAATTTGAGTCGATTTCCTTATCTTCCATATTAGATTTAAAATTATTATTATTTTGCATCAAAATAACAAATATTTTAGTTAAATAATGTAAAATTCATTTATAATAATCACTCTTTTTAAATTAAAACATAAATTAGAAAAGTATAGTAAATTTATCTTATACAAACTTAATTTAATGATTTTTGTTTTAGAAAAATAACAACTTCTAAGGATAGAACTACTAAAAATTAGTTGGTGAATAAAATTTCAGGGGATACATTTAAAAAAATAACCACCATGGCAAATTATTGTTATAGTTGTAATCGTTGTGTTAATGTATGTCCACTTTCTCATATAGATGTTTTTTATCCCCAAAAATTGGTTGTAGATTTACTTTTTTCTCC
Source organism: Candidatus Hodarchaeota archaeon (assembly GCA_048886305.1). Classification (GTDB taxonomy): domain Archaea; phylum Asgardarchaeota; class Lokiarchaeia; order Sigyniarchaeales; family SOKP01; genus Loki-b32. Next base: position 6,619 of record JBHLKV010000059.1, on the reverse strand, counting down.
ATTACATGAGGTCTTGGAAAATCATAATATATGGGATTGCCTTACTTGTGGTCAATGCTCCAATTACTGTCCAATGACTCAAGATAGAGTTGGTGTGAGATTTCCAGAATTAATTTTAGAATTAAGAAAGTTAGCATTTAATGACATAAGTCAATTAGATAAAATTATTCAGTGTGAGACTCATGATGAAATATTTCCACTCATCTCAAAAATTATGGCAGATGATAAATTACATCCGAATAAATTAGAATTTTTGGAAAAAACTTCTTTAAAGACGACAGATTCTGGGGAAATCGCTTATTATGTAGGATGCTTACCTCTTATGGATAGCATTTTTTACAAATCAGATATCAAATATGTAAACACCCCTAAGACTATAATAGGGTTACTTAATGAGGCAGATATGATACCTGTTGTATTAAATGAAAAATGCTGTGGCCATGATACTTTATGGAGAGGGGACATTGATACATTTAAAAAACTCGCTGAATATAATGTTAGACTTTACAGAGAAGCAGGAGTGAAAACAATAATCTTAGGATGTGCTGAGGGATATAGAACTTGGAAATATGACTATCCAAAGGTTATAAAAGATTTTAATTTTAAAATTTTGCACTTCTCTGAGTTTTTTCTGAAAGAAAAAATTCTTGATGATGTTAGGTTCCCTCAGGAAACAAAAATAAAAGTTACATATCATGATGCTTGTCGATTAGGACGCTTAGGAGGAAAACTATATGACGCTCCGCGAGAATTAATCAAACAAATTCCAGGAGTAGAATTGATTGAAATGGAAAATATTAGAGATGACGCTAATTGCTGTGGGGTCTCAGCTTTTATGGGATGTAATGAATCAACGCGTACATTCAGACAAAATCGTATAAACGAAGCATTAGAAACAGGAGCAGAATATTTACTTGTACCTTGTCCAAAATGTTTAACACATTTCGATTGTTATCTTAATGAACCATCCTTAGAAGATGATAATTTGAAAAATAAAATTAAAGTTATAGATTTAGCAAGCTTTATTGGAGAATTACTTTTCCTTGTTTAGAAATGACAAGGTGTATGAAAAATGATATTTTACTTTTTTCTTTTAAAAAAAACAATATGAACTTATGATATATTCAATAATTGAGGGATATAATTGAGTGAAAAAAAGAAAGTTGGGTCTGTAATGATTGTTGGTGCAGGAATCGGAGGATGCCAAGCGGCATTAGATTTAGCAGATTCTGGAATGAAGGTCTATCTTGTTGACAAGGAACCCTCTATCGGAGGAGTTATGGCTCAGTTGGATAAAACATTCCCAACAAACGACTGTTCTATGTGTATTTTAGCTCCAAAACTCGTAGCTGTAGATAGGCATCCTAATATTGAATTACTTACCTATTCAGATGTCCTAAATATAGAGGGAGAAGCTGGTAATTTTAATGCAACAATTAATAAAAAAACAAGATATATCTACGAAGATAAATGTACAGGTTGTGGGGATTGTGTTCAAGCATGCCCTGTTCAAGTTCCTGATGAGTTTAATCAGAAATTGGATAATCGAAAGGCAGTATATCTTCAATTTCCTCAAGCAGTACCTTTTAAAGTATTAATTGATAAACAAGGGATAGCTCCTTGCAAGGATGCTTGTCCTGCTCATGTGAATGCTCAAGGATATGTTGCCTTAATTTCGAAAAGAAGCTATCGAGAAGCCTTGAATCTAATTAGAGAGAGATGTCCCCTTCCTTCAGTGATTGGTCGTATTTGTCCCCGCTTTTGTGAGTCTGTGTGTAACAGAGCGGAATTAGATGATCCTATTAATATTTGTGGTTTGAAAAGATTTGTAGCTGATTATGTTAGAGATAATCTTGAAGAAGAGATCACATTCTTAGAGGATAAAAAGGAAGAAAAAGTTGCGATTGTTGGTTCGGGTCCAGCTGGACTCACTGTTGCATATCATCTAGCTAGGCGAGGATATCCCGTAACTATTTTTGAAAAAGAACCTTATGCTGGAGGAATGCTTAGACTAGGAATTCCAGATTACAGACTACCTCCTGATATTTTAGAAAGTGATATTGAACATATTAAGAAATATGGTGTTGAGATTAAAACAAATACACCAATAGGTCCTGATTTAACTCTAGATGATTTGAAAAAACAGGGTTTTAAAGCTATATTTATAGCTATAGGTCTTCATAATAGTCGTAAAATGGATTTTGAATGTGAAGATATTGAAGATGTAATATATGGTGTTGAATTTCTAAGAAAATTAAATTTATCTGAAAAGGTACCTAATCTTAAAGATAAAGTTGTAGGAGTAGTGGGTGGAGGAGATGTTGCAATGGATGCTGCACGATCATCCATAAGATTAGGTGCTAAAAAAGTTATAATTATTTATCGTCGATCTGAGCAAGAAATGCCCGCTTCAAGGGAAGAAATTGATAGAGCAAGAGAAGAGGGTATCGAATTCAAATTTTTAACAGTTCCTACTAAAGATACCAGTGGTAAAGGTAAAAAACTTACTGAAATTGAATGTATTGAAATGAAACTCGGAGAACCAGATGAATCTGGAAGACGGAGACCTATTGCAATTGAAGGTTCTGAATTCAAAATGAAGATAGATACTTTGATTCTTTCTATAGGACAAGAACCAGATTGTACTTTAATAGAATCTGCTTCTAAAAAGAAATTATATATCAATAAATGGGGTTATATTGAAACAGATGAGATATCATTTGCAACTAACATCCCTGGCGTATTTGCTGGTGGAGAGATTGTCACGGGTGCTGGTTCTGCTATAGAAGCGATAGCAACAGGGAATAAAGCAGCGATAGTGATAGAAAAATATCTAAAAGGAGAAAATATTTCCGAATTAAAAGAAACTATCCCAGATTATAAAGTAGCTGATGTAATTACTAGTGCTAGTATTCAGAATATTGAAAGTTTTTCCTGTCAAGAGAGAAACGAGTTCACTATATGTGTACCAGATGAACGTATATACAATTTTAATGAAGTTGCTAGTGGTATGGATGAAGAATCTTCTATTGAAGAAGCTTCACGTTGTCTTAATTGTGGAGTTTGTTGTGAGTGTTTTGAATGTGTAAGGGCATGTCAAGCTAATGCCGTTGATCATAGCTTAACTGATGAGACTATTTCTATCAATGTTGGAGCTGTAATATTAGCTCTTGGTTCTGATGAATATATTCCAAAATTAGGGAATATTTATGGATATGGGGAATATCCGAATGTTATAACAAGTATAGAATTAGAACGTATACTCAATGCATCTGGTCCATTTAAAGGAGAAGTTGTTCGACCTTCAGATAATACACATCCTAAAAAAATAGCATTTTTGCAATGTATTGGTTCTCGAGATAAAAAAATAAATCATGAGTATTGTTCTTCAGTGTGTTGTATGTATACTACAAAAGAAGCAGTAATAGCTAAAGAACATTTGAATACTCTTGAACCGACTATTTTTTCCATGGATATAAGAGCATACGGTAAAGATTTTGACAAGTATATTGAACGAGCTAAAAATGATTATGGAGTAAGATACATTAGAAGTAGAATATCATCTATCAAAGAAATACATGACTCTAATGATTTAAAAATTAGGTACGAAACTGAAGAAGGACAAATTATAGAGGAGATTTTTAACATGGTTGTCCTATCTATAGGATTACAACCTAATCCCAATGCTATTAGATTAACCAAAAAATTAAACATTAAATTAAATGAATATGGTTTTTGCGAAACTACAAACTTTAATCCAATTGAAACTTCGAGACCAGGAATTTATGTATGTGGAACATTCAAAGAGCCTAAAGATATTCCAGAAACCGTTATTGAAGCTAGTGCAGCTGCTGGAGTGGTAAATGTTCTACTATCTGATGTTAGAAATACTTTAATTGCTGAGAAAAAAGAGTATGAAGAAATAGACATTACTGGACAGCCACCTCGAATTGGAGTTTTTATTTGCCATTGTGGAATTAATATTGGAGGAGTTGTTGATGTTCCCGAAGTAGTAGAATATGCAAGTAAATTACCGGACGTAGTATATACTGAAAGAAATTTATACACTTGCTCGGCTGATACTCAAACAATTATTAAAGAAAAAATTGAAGAACATGGTTTAAATAGAGTAATTGTTGCTTCTTGTACCCCTAGAACACATGAACCATTATTCCAAGCGACTATTAAAGAAGCTGGTTTAAACAAATATCTTTTCGATTTGGCAAATATTAGGGATCAATGTTCTTGGGTGCATATGCATGAACCGGAGGAAGCTACAGAGAAAGCTAAAGATTTGGTAAGGATGTCAGTTGCTAAAGCTAGAAATTTAGTTCCTTTAAAAGAACAAAAAGTAGAAGTAATTCATAAAGGAATGGTTATTGGTGGTGGTATCGCTGGAATGACGGCAGCTTTAAATTTAGCAGATCAGGGGTATGAAGTATATCTAATAGAAAAAAGTGAAAAATTAGGTGGGATCGCAAATACTATTTATCGAACATTAGAAAATAATGATGTTCAAAAACTAATAGGAGATTTGATAGATAAAGTAAATAATCATAAGTTTGTTACCGTTTTTCTCGAAGCTAAGATAAATTCTGTGATTGGATATATTGGAAATTTCACTACAGATATAAGCTATGGTAAAAAGAAAGAAGATAAGAAATTTGATCATGGAATCATTATTGTAGCTACAGGAGCAGAAGAATATCAACCTAAAGATGATGAATTTCTATTTAATAGAGATGAAAGAATTATAACACAGTCAAATCTAGAAGAAATTCTCTTTACAAACGAAAAAAAGATAAAAGAATTGAAATCAATAGTAATGATCCAATGTATCGGATCTAGAAATGAAGAACATCCTTATTGTAGCAGGATGTGCTGCGCAGAAGCTATTAAAAATGCATTAAAAGCAAAAGAAATCAACCCAGATCTCAATATAATAATATTATTTCGAGATATTAGGACTTATGGCTTTAAAGAGAAATACTATAATTTAGCCCGAGAAAAAGGTATTATCTTCATTAGATTTGATGAAAATAAGCCCCCCGAAGTGGTTAAAGATGTTAATTTGTTGCAAGTCTTTCTAAATAAGCCAGATGTAGGAGACATTAAAATTAATTCTGATTTAATAGTATTAAGTGCTGGGATTGTTGCCCCTGAAGATAATTCAGAGTTAGCTAAATTACTTAAAGTTCCTCTCAATGAAGACAATTTCTTTTTAGAGGCTCACGTCAAATTGCGACCATCTGATTTTGCTACAGATGGAATTTTTTTATGTGGAACTGCGCGAGGGGCTGCTAATATAACTGAAAGTATAGCTCAAGCAAATTCTGCTGCTGCTAGAGCAATGACAATATTATCAAAAGAGATTTTGGAAACAGAGGGTGTGACTTCCTATGTTAATGAAGAAAAATGCATAGGTTGTGGTCAATGTGTTGAAGTTTGTCCTTATAATGCTATTGAATTGGTTGATATTTCAAAACAAATGGGATTATATAGTAATGATATTAAAAAAGCTCAAGTAATAAAAGCCGTTTGCAAAGGTTGTGGAACCTGTTTTGCAGAATGTCCTACTTCTGCAATTTCTATGAGTCATTTTGGAAATGCACAGATAAAACCAATGATTAATGAAGCTGCGAGAACTGATAAGGCAGGTTGGGAACCACGAATTATTGCCTTTCTCTGTAACTGGTGTTCTTACGCAGGCGCAGACTTAGCAGGCGTAAGTCGATATCAGTATCCTCCAAATGTAAGAGTTATAAGGGTAATGTGCTCAGGAGGGATGTCAAAAAGTTTCATTTTACAAGCGTTTTTAGAAGGTGCGGATGGAGTTTTTATAGCAGGCTGTCATTTAGGTGATTGTCATTACATTAGTGGTAATGAAAATGCTTATCTTCGTTTGGAAAATCTTAAAGAATTATTAAAAATGATTGGAATTGAAGAAGATAGAATTCAAATTAATCAGATCTCCGCGAGTGAGGGAAAACAGTTCTCAGAACTAATATCTGAATTTACAGATAAAATCAAAGCACTCGGAGAATCGAAAATACCTAAAAAAGTAGATAAAATAAAGATTGAATCTATCTAATTATAAATAATATCAAATTTTTATTTAATATTCATTTGGCATTTTTTTAAGCTCTGCCAGTGAAAATACTGGTCCGTCAACACAGACAAACTTATTCCCAATATTGCATCTCCCACACTTACCAATTCCGCACTTCATTCTCATCTCTAATGAATTTAAAATTTGCTCGTCTTTCCATCCTAGATTTACCAGTTCAGCTACAGCAGTTCTAATCATTATAGGTGGCCCACAAACTACTGCGATAGCATTCTCAGGAGAAGGAGCGACTTTTTTTACTATTGCTGCTACAAACCCTACTTCGCGGGTCCATCCCTCCTCTTCGCGATCAATGGTAAGAACTACCTTAATATCATCCCGTTTTTCCCATTCTTCAAGAATATCTCGATACAAAACTTCACCAGAATCACGATTGCCATAAATTACAGTAATCTCTTTGTAATCCTTTCTATATTTTTCATCTAATAAATATATAACAAGAGATCGTAAGGTTGAAAAGGCAAATCCACCGCCGATTACTACTATATTTTT
>JBHLKV010000058.1:1939-14692 GCA_048886305.1 Candidatus Hodarchaeota archaeon | reverse complement strand
TCTCAAAAATGTTTTCATTTCTTTGATAAGCCTCCTGTTTCTTAATCTCTTTCAATTTAAGTAAGTATACTGGATATACCCCTGTTAAATATTTTTTTTTCATATCTTTTGCTAGATCTTTATATAATACGAAAAAAATTTCAAAGATTTTTGCGTCTAGTAATACATCTAAAGATTTTGTTAAGATCTGGTCTCCAATATCATCATGACCGACCATTTTAAGATAATCAGCTTGATTTCTAAGTACATTCGCTGCTTTTAAATGTTCATTTAGCTCAATTAAGTTATTAGCTTCTTCGATTTTCTGGAAATTTATATCCGCAATAATATTTAATTCAGCTTCTATAAATTCACCTAATAAATCCACTCCCTTTTTAAGATGTTCTTCTATTTCCTTTTTCTTTGATACTTTATACTCATCTTCTGCTATTGAACTTAATTTTGTTAACTTTTTCTTTAACTTCAAAGAACTTAATTTACTGATTAAAATCGAAGAAATACTAAAATTATATTCTTTAAGAAATAAAGTTATCAATTTTTCCAACATTGAATCTAGATTTATCTTTTCTACGTTATATGATTCCCACATATTCTCAATTTCATCATATGTTTGTTTTGCAGCATAAATCTCATTTTGATTAATCTGCTCTTTAAAGAGTTTTATTAATATATCATTTAGTTTTTTTGTTAATTTTTCTAATTCTTTATATAATCCCTCACGTTGGTATTTATCAATAGCTCGATATAATTGTTCTCTTGCCGATTCAAAATCATTTATTTTTACCAAGAAATCCCCTTCATCTCTAATTTTATCTGAGATCTCTTTCAGAATAGTTAAAGCTTCTTTATGGGGTAAACTTTCGAGAATTCTAAATGCATTTTGAACCTTACATGCCGAAATCCATGAATTAATTGATAATCTAAAAGCCTCATGAATTATTTTTTCATCCCTTAACTCAATGCTGGACCATTGTGCTGCCTTTTCGTAAATCTTCGCTGCTTTTTCATATTTTCCTTTATTAAATAACCGATTACCATCAGTAATCATTGCCTCAGCATATAACTTTCTGTAATTTATTGATTTTTTTCTGTCTACCTTTTCTAAGATATTACTCGCTTCTAAATACAAATTAAGTTTTGAATAAAGATAAGCCGCTTGCTCGCTAAGAATGAAATATTCTTCTTTATTGTAAATATCGGCAATAAGAGCTGCTTTTTTTACAGCTTGAGCAGCATAATAGTAATTTTTATTATCATAATAAATATTTGCCATTTGGATAAATATTGGAAATCTCATCCACGCATTTTCAATATTTAAGGGAGTATCACCATTAATCATAGCTAAACATAGAGCTTGGAGTGCTTGATGAAAATTTCTAGGTTTTAAATTTACGAAAGCTTCTAAACTGAGATAATTAACCCAAATAGTTTCTAATAATTCATTTACAGACATTGGTATAACACCATTCTGATCATAAAAAAGTATAACTGTTGGTATATCTCTATTAACCGAAAAAATATCAGGAAGAAGCATCTTGAATAATTCAAATTCTCCCATTTCCAGAGGATTCAAAAAATATACAATTCCGTCAGCAGTAGGAAGGAGTTCATCAAAATCAGCTGCGATATTTGTAATTACATTAACTTCTAGATCGCAATAATCTTCTAAAATCTTTATTTCCCTATACCATTCATTGTAAGATTCCTTTTCTTCTCCGATTTCATCAAATGCTTCAGTAATATAAAGGTTAGAGATTTCTGGATTACCGGAAAAGATCAAGATTTTGAAGATATATCGCATTTTTATAAATAGATATTATTTTTTTTTCAATACTTATTGTATAAATAATTATGATTCTTTTTTATTTTTATTTTATAACCCAGAATTATATTGATTAAAATTAACTCATAAAAATAAGAGTATAAAACTTATGATAAAATTTATTATTAGAAGGTTTCTTTTAAATATAATTATTTAAATTCAAGGATTTATAAAAATTTTCAAGGACAAATCGGAGATTCAATATTGGATTACATTGAAAGAAATTATCATATTATTGAACAAAGAATGATTGAACAAATGGAACATTCTATAGAATTAGGAAGACAATTAATTGATACAGAATTAGATACAGGGCTATTAAATTTTATCGTAAAACCTATAGTAAAGACTTTTTATGATTATTGGGCTAAAAATGATGCTCGATCTGGAACATTGAAACAAATTAAAATAACTCTAGATTCTGGCAAAGAATTATTACTTAATGGCAATTTAGAGCAAAATCTTGAAAAAATTGTTGTAAAAAGCTTTCCAAAATACTTTGAAGTAGATCAAACTTCCCGTCAATGCTCTAAAACACATAAAAATTTTGAAAGATTAAAACAAGTCTCAAAAGATACTTTTACAAATTATTTAAGAGAAGTAATAGCACTATTGAATGTTAAGGATAATATTGATAATTATGGTGATTTGTGTAGAACAGCATTTAAATCGAAAGAAGTGGCTCAAAAAAATCTTATGAAACAACTAGAATATACAGATAAAGGTATTAAAATAATAGAGGAAGATCATTCTTTACTTAATATCCCTCTAGGGAGAAGAATTATTGTTAATGCCTTAAGAAAGGGATTTGAGCAAACAAAAAAGGAATTTATTGAAGCACTTAATGATACATATAATCAAAAATAATTAATATATTAGATTATAGATAATTTAGAATAATATAAAACCTATTTTTCACTACTGGAGAAATACTATGGATTATTTGGAAAGAAACTATAAAATCTTAGAACAGAGAATGATTGAGCAAATGGAAATTTCGCTTGATTATGGAAAATCCCTAATTGAATCTGAATTAGATGCTGGTGCTTTAAATTTTGTTGTAAAACCAATTGTAAAATCATTTTATAAATATTGGAGTGATAAAGATGCACGTATTGGTACTTTAGAACAGATTAGAGTTACACTTGATTCTGCAAGAAAAATAGTGAAAGATGGTGTTACTAAAGAAGAATATGACAACATACTTAATAACTATTTTCCAATCTATTTGGAAAATGATCAAACTGACCGTCAATGTAAAAAAAATCATAAAAATTATCCGAAATTAAAGGATATTACGAAAAAATGCTTTGTTGCCCAAGTTGAAGAAAGTATTCTGTTTTTAAAGGTTAATGAAGAGATAAGTAATTATGATGAATTATCTAGAGCAGCTTTTAAAACAAAAGAAAATGCATATCAAGCATTAAAACGTCAATTGGATTTCAATGATGTTGGTATCTCAATTGTAGAAGAAGATGATACTATTTTAAAAGTTCCCATGGGCAAAAATACAATTATAAAAGTACTTCGAAAGGGATTTGAGCTAACGAAAAAACAATTAATAGAAGAACTTGATACAATTTTTAATTAGAACAAGGAAAAACTAAATATTTGATATTATTTTGACAGAAGAAACTAATGAAAATGAACAAAAAAGCCTTTTAACAACAGTTTTTTTAAATATTTTAATTAACCTTTTCATTATTATGTCTTATGTTTATATCTCAGATCCTTTTGGCTCAATATCTACCCTTTTCATTAAAAACCATGATTTTGAAATAGAATTTGGGGTAACATTGCTTTTTTTTACATTTTTTTCTTTTTTAGCAGGATCTTATCACGGTTTTATTGCTGGTTTTATAGGTGAATTACTTTATCAATTAGCTTTTTATCATGAATTATATATTGAGTGGTGTATCATTATAGCTATTTTTGGCTTGTTATGTGGAATTTACAAGTATAAACCTTTGAAATATCAAGAAGGAATGAAAATTTATTATACATTTATCATAATAATTGCAATTTCATTTTTATTGACTGGTCTTATAATTTTGTTCTATTATTTATACCATCATAATGAATTTGATAACGAAACCATAATTTTGAATTTTGGTTTTAAATTTTTTATTCAATCTCTTCTTTCTGTTATGTTTATCATTCCTCTGCTTCTAGCATTATATGATAGAATTTTAGCCAAGGAAGAAAAATATATCTATAATATGCTTCTGACTCACCATCCCGTTTCTGCAAGCGACCATACATTTTATTTTAAATTTGGGAGAACCAGGATTTATCTATGTTCGAGGTGTTCTGGAGTAATTTTAGGAGGGATTATTGCACTCTTTTCAACTTATTTAATAGAAAATATATTTAATTCTGGGTTTAGTCCTGAATTAGCAGTATTTCTATGTGTTATACTACCTATTCCAGGGATTATTGATTGGGGAACTCAGAGGTTGCTATTGAGGAAGAGTACAACTACTTCAAGATTATTTACGGGATTTATTATAGGAAATGCTTTGCATTTTATGTCTTTTACAGATAAATATTATTTCTTTATTTTATTACTAGTTATGTTTTACTTCACTATTTTCTTTTTACTAGTATATTTTGGACATAAGAAAGAATTAAAATTAATAAAAGCTGATGAAGAAGGATTCTCTTCTGAAGATCAAAATACAATTTTATAATTTAAGACAAAATTTAAATTTAACATCAAACATGAATGTTAATGAACAGGAAAACATAATTTTTATTCATGGCCTAGAAAGTTCTGGTCGGGGTTTTAAAGCTCAATTATTAAAAAAACAGATACCTGGAATAATAACTCCTACTTTCATTCAATCCATCCCAGGTAAATCATATAGGATTTTATTGAAAAAAAGGATGAATCAATTAACTGAAATATTGAGAAAAAAGGATCTATGGACACTCATAGGTTCAAGTTTTGGAGGATTAATGGCAGTACTTTATACGTGCCGAAATCCTTCTAAAGTTAAACGTCTAATACTTTTTGCTCCTTTCTTAGCAACTCCAGTGTTAAATCCTAAAAATTTTTCAAATATACCTCTAGATGTCCCTGTTTTCATTTACCACGCTAAATATGATAAAATTGTTTCAATGAAAAAGGCTCGAGAAAGAGCAGAACAGCTTTTTTCCAATATTACATTTCAAATAGTTGAAAATGATAACCATCACCTCCAATCAACGGTAAAAAGTATAAATTGGAAAGAATTCATCTAATGCAATAGAATTTTACGTATTGTTATTTTTAAAAATTGGACTACATTTTTTTTAAAATTAAGGAACAATATCTTATTATTAACTCTAAAGAATTAAAAAAGTGGAAAATGAATGGATTGGAGTAATCTTGTTGATAATATTTATCTATGGTATAATAGATTTATTGAATGGTATTTAGAACAACCAGTTTACGGTCAGATTTTAGTTATTATTGGAATTGTAGTACTTTTAGCTTTAATTATTACTCTTGTTTTTTATCTGATAAAGGGTATATGTTATTTGATATACTATGCTCTTAAGGGGGTCTATTATCTTCTCAAGGGTATTGGTCTTGGGTTTTATCGATTATGTGAAGGTTTTTATTATTTAGTCTCAGGGAAACCAAGGCCCAAAACTCAAAAACAGGAAGTAAGTCATGAACAATCTGATGATTCTACCAGATTAATGGAAAATCGACCTAATAATATATATTGCAATATCATGTATTGCAGTGAGTGTGGGAATAAATTTTCCGAAAAAATGCATAATAATTTAAAAACTAATAGAATTACTTTTTGTGTACATTGTGGAAAAAGATTTGAATTAATTGAAACTCCAAACCGTTCAATTTCTATTTATCCATAGTCGTTTTGAAATCAAAAAAAATTAAAATAAGCAAATAAAAACAATATTATATAGGTGTAATTAAAGAGTATGTCAAAAAAATTGTATGTGTGCAGTGAATGTGGATATGTTTTTCCAGAACAACTATCTCATTTAATAGAACAAAATATTCAAGTATATTGTGAAAGATGTGGTTCGCCATTTATTTTAGAAGGAGTTGAATTTAAACCTGCACCTGTTCCATATAGAAAAAAAATATTGCCCTCTCCATTGAGCATATCACAAAAAGATTCAACTGCACTAAATAAGATAATCCAAATTTTAAATAAAATCGCTTTTATCCCTTTATTTTTATTTACTATCATTAATTTTGGTTTAATTTTTGGAATAATTTTTGATCCTGATAATTGGTTTGATATTTTATTTAAAAATACACTTCAAGGAGTTATTGGCCTTTTCATTTTAATTTATGATAGAGCTTATATCTCACCTAACATAAAGGAGAGAAAATTTAATGTTATTTTCATTGACGCCTTATGTTGGGGAATTTTAGGTTGTGTTGTTTACGGTACAGGAGTAATTATTCTCATTAAAGGCATACTTATAATGATCTATGTAATAACTGACAAAAAAAATCAGGACTTAAAAGCTTATGATTTTGGATTACTTATTAAAAATTCATTAAATTATTTTTCAGCAAAGGCCGGTTTTTTAATAATTTTATTGGGAATATTGGGTATTTACCTTGGTGAATTATATTTACCAAGAGATGCAAGTAGAGCAATAATTATAGAATATCCTGTTTATATTGAATTATCTCCTATGTTATTAGCTTTAATTGTCCTATTAATAATAGCACTAATAGCAATTATCAGCGACTCTAAGTCAAAACATAAAATTAAGGAGAAAAGAGAATTTAAAACACAAGAAGCAATTCCTGTAATTATTTGTGGAATATTTGGTACAATATTTTTTGCGGCGGGTATTTTTATACTACTAAAAGGAGTTCTTCTGTTTGTTCTTAGTTTTGGCAAGCCTTCTGAAATTATTCCTAAAGAAGAAATACAAGTATCTTATATTCCACCGTATAAACAAATTGAGCCACCAGATAGAGCAATTCCAGAAGAAAAAATAGTTGAGATTGAAGAACCTTCTAAACCTATCATTAGTCAACCGCCCCCAGCAATTCCTCCAGAGGATGAAGCTACAAAAATTGAGCAGCAAAAAGAAGTAAAGTATGAATTAGGTAGAATTGAAAAAGAAGATAAGAAAAAATATAAAAAAGAAAAGGAAGAGAAAGAAAAAGAATTTGAACTGAAACTACATGAATCTCTTTTGCCAGTAAAAAATGAGAAAGATAAAAAATTAGTAAAACAATATTTCTCAAAAATTTTTACTGTCTTATCAAAGGATTTAAGACAACAAATAATTGATTTAAAAATTCCTAATAAAGAGAAAAAGGAATTATTAGAAGAACTTGTATTTCTAACAAAGGAAGAACAAATTAAGTATATAGAAGCATTGGTTAATTTATACCAAGAAATACCTCATAAACTGATACTAAGAATCAGAAGACTCCCAAATGTTAAACCTAAACATTATGATAAGATTGTGGACCAATTGAAATATATGAATGCTGATGAGCAAATAAGGTTCATAAAATTTTTAGAGGAAAACGCCTAAAAATGTCACTTGAGAAAAGAAGAGAAACCAAGGAAACTAAAGAAGAAAACAATTTAGAGGAAAGTTCATTTAGGCGTTCAGATTTTACTCCACTTGAAGTTAAAGAAGTAAAAGAAATAATGAAAGTACCAATTTCAGAGGATTTAACTGAAATTGAAAAAGATATATTAGTAATTGCAAAGGAAATATTAAAATTAAAACGTTATGATGCTGAATTTGAGATCGAATCAGAAACTCAAATACAAAAGTATCCAATAATCGAGAAATTATATGCAAAAAGTATAGCAAAACTTTCTTATAAAAAGGGTTACAGTAAAGAAGAAATTTTTCTCGCAATTCGAAGTTTAGAAGAAAAGAATTGGATAGTAACAAATGAAAGAAGGACGAAATTAGAAATTTTAAACAACAAAAAATTGATGAAGATTTTAAAATTTATCGAAGACTATCCAGGGATTCATGCTAGAGATGAAAGAATTGAAAAAGAGTTAAAAATCACACGAACACCATTTTTAAAACATGTTATGACTTTAGAAAGATTTAAACTTATTAGATCAAAAAGAATTGGCAAATCGCTACATTACTTCTTAAAGGATATCTCAGAAGAACAGGATGATTATAAAATAATCTTTTTAAATCCAATGATTCCTAAAATTATTGAAGAATTCTTTAAAGATGAGACAGTATCAATTTCTGCAATTGGAGAAGCATTGGATATTTATTCAGGTACAATTCAATATCATGTTAATAAACTAAAGGAATTAAACCTTGTAAAAACTACCAAAAACCAATCTGGCAAAAAAATTCATTTAGTTAATATTGAAATTTTAAAGAGATATAACAAGTATTTTAAGGAACCAGATTTTTCTAGATTATTGAGAGGGCTTTAATTATAGAAGTTATTTGACTTTTGGTAATACATTTGTTAATAGTTCTATTGCGTGATTTATCCCATTTTCCATTTCGGGATGAATCTCATTTGAATTAAGTAAGTCATAATTTGGATGTCCAGGTAAGTCTGATACAGAAAGGATTGAAACTGTTTTAAGATTAAATAATCTTCCTAATAAGAATAAAATAGACGATTCCATGTCTATTCCTTGGACGTTTATTGATGTTAAAGCTCTAATAAATTCCATAGACTCACAAAATAGTGCATCAGTGGTCCATAAATTAATCTCTTTCACTTTATCAGGGAATAAGGAAATCCCTTTAGTTAAACATAAATCTTTTAATATCTCATTGGGTTTAGATGCAAAGATGGTTTGATTTCCAGTAATAATGGTTTGAAATCTAGCTAAAGGATTCGAGATAGATTCTAATTGATTTGCTAGTGAAGGATTTGTTCTAATATATTGCGGACTTGTTCCTTCATCACAATAAGCTAGCTTTGGGATTAAAATATCTCCAATACTTGTGTCTATTCCTCCACAAAAATCAATTCGTATTATTACCTTAGTTTTACAACGTTTTAAACATTCCATAGTTATAGCACAATTAGGAGCACCCATTAAAGATCGAATAACACTGACTTTTACTTCATTTAAAGTCCCGTTATAAACTCTCCCATAATTTCTTTTATTCTGAAGCTTTTGTAAGATTTTTTTCATTACTAATTTTACTGCAGGAAGAATAACGATCTCATTGATATTAGAAGGGCTAGTTTCTAAAAATAGCCTTACTATTTTCTCATCTACACTAATAAACTTTAGTCCAAGATTTAAAATTTCACTTTTTATTCTATTTAGCATTTTAAAATCATTGAATATTTGTTGAATATGAATAAACTATATCTTATTCTATTTAAAATTAATATTAATTTAGTGAATATTAATATTGAACTTAACATTCGAAGCTTGAGATCATTTATATTAAACTTTTAGTAAGTAAATGAAAAGAATTCAAACTATTTTGGTTATAATTTAAAAGAACCCTCCTAATTACTAATAAACTTATAATTTGTAAGAATATAAATTTAATATGTTGCTATAATAGATTTATTTATTATAGCTAATTAGAAATTAGAATTCAAAGGATACTCGGATGAAAAATCGTTTTATCATTGATAACAAAATATCAAATGAATTTGTTGAAAAATACACAAAAACAACATATAGAATCATAGGTAAAAATAGACATTCATTTATCAAACCATGTCATTGGTTAGAACAAAGATTAATGACAGGAAGAGATAATAGAAACTGTTATAAAGGAGTTTTCGGAATAAAAAGTCATAGATGCTTACAAAATACACCTTCTTTACCCTTTTGCAATCATCAATGCGTTTTTTGTTGGAGAGATATAGAAATTGGTTCTCTTGGAGCAGAGTTCGTTGTTGAGCCAGATGATCCAAAAATGTTAGTTGATGAAATGATAAAACACCAACAAGATATAATAAAAAATCATTTACCCTTAAGACGTTACTTGGATAACTATGAGATAATGATTGATATTCTTTATTATATGCTTCTTAATTCAAATGAAAATCACAATATAAATTCACTCTCAAATAAAATTCATGTATCTAAAAATAAAATAGAACGTGCAATCAATTTACTAAAAAATCAAGAATATATAAAACCTAAAGATCAATTACTTCGATATTTTGAACTTGAAAATGATTTCAAATGTTGTATTGAATCAAGAGACGAAATTGAATTGTTAATAAATAGAGAACTTACCACTCCTGATGAAATCATGGAGACTCATAGCGAAGCAATGTATCCAAACCATGCAGCTATTTCTCTAGATGGAGAACCATTATTATATCCACGAATTTCTGAATTAGTTGAAGAATTTAGGAAAAATGATATGACCACATTTATCGTTACGAATGGTACATTACCAGAAACGATTGAAAAATTAAATACCTTGCCTAGTCAATTATACATAACATTACCTTCTCCAAATGAAGAGATATATAAAAAAGTCTGCCGTCCAATGATTAAAAATGGTTGGGAAAAAATTAAAGAAAGTCTAAGTTTAGTTGGTTCATTATCTTGTAGAACACTGGTGAGATTAACTGCTGTAAAAGATCTCAATTTAAGAGATAATTATCTTAAAGACTATATTAAAATTATCGAAAAAGCAAATCCAAACTTCTTTGAAATTAAAGGATTTACTTTACAAGCTAAAGCATTATTAATAAAAGAGAGATTAAAAAGTGATAAACCCCTTCAATCTTATTTTCCTGAATATGATTATTTGGAGGAGATTGCCTCAAAATTTGAAGAGTTAAGCGGATTCTCTCTAATCTATAAAAATAAAGCAAGTAGAGATTTCTTATTCGCAGTAAACTGGGATAAGAATAAGGATCCAAAAATAGCTAATCCCTAATTGGGTAAGTCCTATTTTTTATTTTGTTCTTGAGCTAAAGTCATTGCTTTTTTTACAAATTTATTATATTGTTCTTTAAAATCTTCAATACTTTCAATTATCTCTCTAAAATATAGTAACCATTTAATCTCCGCTTCATTATGAAATCTCCAGTGTTTTAATGGAAGTATGTAGAAGGGATTAAGTTTAGAGAGAGGATTAGATTTTACAATTTGCTCTCCCTCGTCAGCATGTTTAAAAAGTTTGTTCCTCTCTTCAATTTGCTTATCTATAGAATCCAATATAAATTGCTTTCCCTTACTCTGACCAAAAAGCATTATAAAAGGTGTAGCAGCATCTATATCAAAATAGGTCTCTGCTGCTTGATTAAGAAAGAAAGAAACCTGCTCTTGAAATTCTATTTTACCTTTATTTAATAATCTATAAATGATTTGCTCAGGACGATTCCCTTCTTGTCTAGAACCTATTTCTTTAATGAATCCATCACGTTCAAGTTGCTTCAATGTGTAATAAAAAGAGGCATTTGTAGCTTTAATATAGTGATCATAACGCCATTCTTTAGCCAAAGAAATGAGCTCATAACCACTCATAGGTTTAAAAATTGTGTTCATTACACCTAATATAAACGTTTTTATTGGTGTATATCTCTTTTTCGGCATAAATTTACCTCAATTCTTCATATACTTATACTTAATATTATTTTGAGCAATATTTAAATTTGAATAGTTAAGTTTAAATATTCAACTTTAATTATATATAGTAACAACAATTATTTAAAATTTGTGGTGTTGTTTGAAAAATGTTAAAAAACAATATTATTACTGAAAATATTAATAAAACAAACAAAAAAATTTCTCAATCAAAATCTTCTTGGAAAGATTTTATTCTTTCTATAATCTATTTCCCACTATTAATCGTTCAATTTGTTTTAGTATTTTTCTTTTACAATTTTTATCATCTAACTTTTCTTACTTCGTTTGGATGGGTATTCATAATGTTATTTATGATAATTGGATCATTACCAAGGCAAGCATTTAAAAAATATGGAGAAATTGAAAAAGGAAAAAGTCATATCTACACAACAAAGCTAGTGGATAAGGGTATTTATGCCATTATCAGGCATCCATATTGGTTATGTTGGATATTCCTCAGCATATCGGTGGCTTTAATGTCGCAACACTGGTTAATGGTGATCTTTGCTGTTTTTATATTTTGGATGGTTTATGGAGAAACATATCTTTTAGACAAAGGACTTATTGAAAAATTTGGGGATGAGTATAAAGAGTACAAAGAAGAAGTCCCAAGAATGAATTTGATATTAGGGCTTATCAAATATGGAAAATCAAAGAGAAAAAAAAGCTGGTGAAAAATTAAAAAATGACTACTAAAAAGGAAAAAAAAAGGAATTTCAGAAATATAATCTTTACTACATTATTTACGATAGCTTTCTTAACTCAAATAATCCTAATGTTCCTATTTTTTAACGAGATAAATTTAATCATTTTAATTTACGTTGGATATATACTTTGGGGATTTAGTCTTTATTTTGGTTTAATCTCATTTTGGACTTTTAAGAAACGAGGAGGAGTACAAAAGGGCAAGAGTTATGTACATACAACAGAGTTAGTAGAAAAAGGTCCATATGCCATAGTTCGTCACCCACAATACTTAGGAGGAATATTGTTCACTATTAGTATAACATTATGGACTCAATTATGGGTAAGTTTAATCCTTAGCGTTATTATCTTAATTTTAACATATCAATGGACATATGTAGAGGATAAAAATCTTATTGACAAATTTGGTGAAGATTATAAGAGATATAAAGAAAAAGTACCACGTCTCAATCCTATATTGGGAATAATTAAATTTTATATTAAGAAATAAAGAGGTGAATACCATAATAACAGACTTTATACCTTTAATAATATGGATTGCATTAATGATGTATTGCAGCTATTGGGTTATATCTGTACTGAAAACGAAAACAAAATATGAGATTTCAGAGGCGTTTGCTATGGCTTCTTATTTTACAGCAGTATTTCTGGGGCAATATTTTGATCCATTTT
>JBHLKV010000058.1:0-1839 GCA_048886305.1 Candidatus Hodarchaeota archaeon | reverse complement strand
TCGATATGGGAAGATAAAGCAAATATAGACAAGTTTGGAGATGCTTACAGGGAATACATGAAAAAAGTGAAGCTCTGGGGAAGCTTTTAAATTATTTCTTTTAAAAATTTTTGAATTATTTCTTTTAATTTTTTAATATTTATCTTTTTTAAAGCTGAAAACTCTAAATATGGAAGTTCTGCTTTATTTTGGAAATTATGGTCATCTAAATGAACCAGATTTAATTTATATTTCTCTGCTGATTCCACAAATATTTTGATATTTTTAGTTTTATCAAGATTAGATACTTTGTCTATTTTATTAAAAATTATTATAAGGGGTATATCAAATTCTCTCAGAAATTTTATTAATTCAAAACTTAAAGGTATAGTTTCTTGATTATGAATAAAATACTTTTCAATCTCATCTTTAATTCTTAAAATGTTAATAATAACTAGACCGAAAAAATAATCTTGATGATGTTTCTCTACATGTAGAACAATTTGTTTCTTAATATGCTCTTCTCGTCTATGACTAGCCCGTCTAATATATCCAAAACCAGGAAGGTCTATTATTTTATAAGGTAAATCAGTTTGGGTAATAGGTTTTATTAATAATGTACTTCCAGGATGCTTTCCTATCTTACCTTTAAACTTTCGTGGATTTGGAAGTAAAAGTCTTGTTAATGAACTTTTTCCTACATTAGAATTTCCAATAATTAATAATGAGGGTTTTTCACTCATACTCATTTACATAAAATCCTACTAAAAATCGATAAAATCATCTTTAAGGAACTCTTTAAACATTTTTTTCTTTTCTTCCTCTTTAATAACAGGTCTCGTGCTTATTGGTTCACCAGCTTCTTCTAACAATTGTGTTAATTCTTTTATGTTCACATTAATTTTAAATTTACCATCTCTTAGAAACCGTATTATTTGTTTATTATTTAATGATAATCTTAAAATATAACCTAATCCAAAGTAAAATTGATGTTCTGGGATGGGATCAATTGGAGATTTACTTGTAATTTCTTTTAATACGTCATAAAGCAATTCTTTTGAAGCAATATGATCCTCTACATTAAACACTAAATAATATAACGCATGATACCAAATCTTCTCTCGTTTCTCTTTAAGGTAAGAGAGAAATTTTTCGGGAGTTATAATTTCTACTTTTTCTAATTCTTTTTTTTTTGCTAATTCTTCCTTAATTCTTTGCTCTAATTCACTAGGTATTGTTTGAGATTGAACTTCTGTTTGTTCTTCAGATGGAACTAGTTCCTCTTGTTTGACACTCTCTATAGCTTCCTTCATCTCTCTTAATTCATCCATATCAATTTCATCCATATCAGAAAAATCTGATAGCATTGCTTCCTTGTATTCTTTTTCTTGTTCTAATTCTAAAACAATTTCAGAGTCTCTAATACCTTCAGAGATTTGGTTATTAGCTAATTCTTCGCTTTCCTTAACTTTTTCAATAGCTTCTTGCATTTCTTGAAGCTCTTCAAAGTCCAAATCATCTAAATCCGAGAAATCAGATTCAAGTGTTTTCATTTCACTAAGATAAACCTGTAAATCATCTTCTTCTCCTTCTTCCTCTTTCTCATTTATATTTTCTTGTCTCTCTTCTTGATTTTCATTCATAATTTCTATTGTTTAGATAGTAGGCATTTTATTCAATTTTTTCTATATTAATATTAGTTCTTTAGTTCTTTAAATATTAATATTCGTATAATTAAAATTACTCTAAACATTAATTCACTTTAAGATGGATAAATTAAATTTGGAACACTACAAAGGAATTATTTTCGATTTGGACGGGGTCATCTACGACATTACAGCTGCGATTACCAAAGCTGTC
>JBHLKV010000057.1:0-14831 GCA_048886305.1 Candidatus Hodarchaeota archaeon | reverse complement strand
TCTATATTCTTAAGTATAATAAAATCTTGAAACATTTATAATTGAACTGGATTTTTCATTTTTAATATAAAACTAAACTTTTTCCTAAAACGTTCAAAAAATAGCCTATAATAAGCGTTTTATGATTATTACTTGATTATTAGAATATCTTTTTATTTTTAAAAGAAGAAAGTAAAATTATGGAAAACCATGATATAAAAAAATTAGAATTGGATGTTTCTGAACTGATAGATAAAGAATTACAATCAGCACCAGCTATTCTAGGTATTAATGTTGGAACACCTGAAGGAACTAGAATAGCGAGTAAGTTTAAAAAAGATATTAAAATGTCGATGAGTGAGGTAACGGCTGCAAGCAGTAGTCTTGTTTTTCTATCATCAAAAATATTAAAGGATTCATTAAATCAAAAAATTTCTTATCACTTAATTACTGGAAAAGAAAAAATTATCCATTCTATTTTAACAGAAAATATCACAATGATTTCTTATCTAAATCGAGAATTAGCTGAACTTGAAGGATTAAGTACGTACATAAATAAATTATATAAATTAAGTCTTCAGATATCAGCAATCACAGAAACTTCTGATATCCTCAAGGAACAAGTTTTTGTAGCCATAAAAAGAGCAATCCCTAACGCGCTTGTTATAGCTATTATCACAAAAGACGGTTTACCAATCAAAATTCAAGCAACTATGCCTGAGCCAATACTATCAGCTATAACTTCTGCAATTTACAATCTATCTGGTGTTTTATTAGAAGAAGGATTAGAGTTTTCGATAATTGGAGGAGAAAACGGTTCTATTATTATTCATGAACTAGATGAGAACCGGATATTAGCATTGGCAGTTCCCGAGGCAGATGAAAGAAAATTAGGTACTTATATAGCGAAGGTGAAGGCTATTCTCAAGTAATATCTAAAATTTAATAAATAATATTTTTAATTTTATCTATTATCTTTATTGCACCAAAATAAGATTCTGAGAAATCTTTTCCCTTAAATAAGACTGTACATACAGGTTCTTCTTTTAAAATATTATTAATAGGTTCAGATTTATCATGGACAAATTCAATATTGTTAATTTTATTCAATAATTCTTTATCTATTTCTTTTGGAGCAAAAAATATTAATTTTGTTGCAAATCCTCTCGTTTGTGCTGATCTTATTTTATTTTTTACATATCTCCATTTTTTAGGATCAAAACTTTGAATATGTAAATTTAAAAGATTTAAATCTAAAATTTCTTCAGAAGCTCTTATACTACCTGGAATTCGTGGATTTATTTCCATTAAATACGGATAATGGCTTTTTAACACAAAATCAAATCCATTAATACCTTTTAATCCTAATAATTTCGTTAAATTTAATGAAATCTCAGAAATTAGTTTATAATCCTCTTTTAATAGATTGGCTGGTACGACATTTCCACAATACACAAAATCTCCTGGGGGATTTAAGAACTTTTCTCCAATAATTTGACGGTTGATGGATATAATTTCACACTCAGTACCATTAGATATAACAGTGCAACTTACAGGTATCCCTTCAATAAATTCTTGAATTAACCAATCTGATGGATTGAATCCTTTTATTTTTAATTTTTTTAGAAGTGAGTTTAATTCTTTATTATTTTCAATTTTAAAAACATTTATACCTCCAGCACTTCTCTTTTTTTTCAAAATAAAAGGAAATTCAAAACTTGAATTATTCTTATATTGCTCATAAGAAAGAGATAGCGGAATATTAAATCCCTTAGATTTGAGGTAATCATAGATTTTTTCAATATCTCGAGATTTTTTAATAACTTCTAAATGATTATTAACATGTTTCACTGATAACTCTTTTTCTTTAATTTCTCTTAAAATGCGATCTCTTCCTTCATAAGCATCATCTAAGCCGCTCCCAATTAACAAATAATTGATGTCATTATGCTTTCTTAGCATTTCTATTGTAAATTGCACTAGAAATTCACTGTAATTATCTTTTAGAAATTTATAGTTAGATTCTAACTCTTTTGTTATAATTAGAAAATCCTTAACATTAGGATAAAGATCTAAATCGCCAAAAAAATCTACCGAATAAACTTGATAATTGGCATTTTTCAAAGATTTAGCTAAAGGTCGAGTATTAAATCCTACTACTAAGATTGAATTTACTTTTACAGCCATTAATTAGAGATAGTAATAAAATTTAATTGAGATATATTTCAGTTTAAAGAATTTTCTTCAATTCTAATATTAGAGAAGATGGATTATATTTATCAAATTTGTATACTTCAGCATTACCAAATTTTTTAAAGTTCTTTTTAATATTATCTGCTGAATAAGTATGTACTCCTAAAGCCTGAGTAGCATAAGATTTTTTTGGTTCTAATACAACTATATGAACTTTTTGTTTTGATAATTTTTTTGTTAGATCCTTCAATTCTTCTGTTATTAGGGCATAATCATTTTCAATTTGTGCTATTAAATCAGGATATTTTACTGAAATATTAGCACCACAGTCAGAAAATATAAAGATAACTGGGATAATATTTCGATTCTTTAGTTTCTCTGCTTTTATTAAATCTGAACATTTTTTTAGTGCTGCTGCCATTGGAGTATAAGATTTTCCCTCTATCCTTTTCAATTTATTTACAGCAATTTTGAAATTAACTGTAGGTTTTTGAAGAACAATTGCTTCTTTACCTCTAAAGACAATTAAAGCAATTTTATCCTTTTTACGATACCCTTCTTTATGGAGAGATAATATAACATCAGTCATTTGCTTAATTACGTAATACATTGACGCAGAACTATCGAGAACAAAAAAGAGAATTAATGGAGCACGGTATTCATAAATTTTATCCATTAAATCATATTTATTAAAGTGTAATGGAAATTCAATGTCACTTTGGTTATATATTTTATTTTTCAAATAATTTCTTATAGTTGCATCTAAAGCAATACTTTTGGGAAGCAGATTGATTGGCCTCCTGTAAGAAACATATCTTCCTTTTTGTGAAGAAGATATTTTAATCCGTCTTCCTATACCTCTCCCTCCGTAATCAGAGATTTTTCGATCCTTTCTGATATTATCTAATATTGAGGTCATTTTTTTTTCCATTTTATAAATAAACGGACTTTCACTCGATTTTTCCTCAAAAAATCGTAGTTGATCAAGTTCTCTAGGGATGTTTTTTACTTTCCATCCTCCCGCAGGTTTAGGGCTCCTTTTTCTGTTATCTGGATATTTAGGAGGTGGTAATTTCTGTTCTTTGGTTTCTGGCAGGTCAACTTTTTTTGGATCTACCGATTGCCGTTTAAATTCTTTTTGTGGTGTATCATCATGTTTCAAAGGACCTTCTGTGTCTTTACTAGGACTATATGCTTTTGGGTCCTCATATGCTTTCTGTATTTTACCATAGACTTCCGCGATTTTTGCCTTCACTTCTTGAGGGGTCATCTCATAATGAAGAGAAAGAATCCTATGTTCAAATACCAAGTCCATTGCAACATCCAAATCTTCTTCGTTAATAATTTTCCTATCATTAAAAGCAGCATGAGCTCGAGCACACCGGATAAATGTAATATCTGCTCTTTGAGAAAAGATCTCTAACTCATTGACAATTTTTGAAACAAATTCGTAGACAGAAGCAGGAATCTGGACTTCTTGAAGAATTTCTCGAGCCCTTACGATTCTATGTCTTAAAATCTCTTGTTCACTTTCATATTGCTTAATGAATTCTTTCGGGTTATCATCAAATTCTATTACTTTTTTTGTTATTTCAGCTCGAAGTTTATTATCTCGAGGAGCGAGGATGCGTACCTCCAATCCTAGACGGTCTGCAATCTGAGGCCTCAATTCACCCTCCTCTGGATTCATTGACCCTACAAGAACAAATCTTGAAGGATGTGTTACAGATATCCCTTCTCGCTCAATGATATTTATACCTGAGGCTGAAGCATCTAAAAGTGTATCAACGATATGATCTTGTAACAAATTAATTTCATCAATATATAGAATTCCTCTATTTGATTTAGCTAATAATCCAGGATGAAGTTCTGATGTACCCTCTGTTAAAACCCTATCAATTGATAATGAACCACAGACCATGTCTTCTGTTACGCCAAGAGGGAGATTAACTAGTCTCATCTCTCGAAATTCAGTTTCAAGGTTTTCTTTCTTTTTCAATCTGCAATCTTCACAGAGATCATCAATATTTGACTTAGGATCACAGGAAAACGGACAATCTTTAATAACTTCAATATCTGGCATGACTTCAACCAAAGATCTTACAGCAGTAGATTTTCCCGTACCTTGATGTCCTGTTAATAGCACTCCTCCAATTTGAGGATCGATGACATTAAGGATTAATGCCATCTTCATCTTATCTTGTCCTAATATAGCCGTAAAAGGATAATTTATTTTTTTCATTAATATAACTGTTATTTTTAGAGTTTAATTGATTTAGTTTTTTACTTAGAAACTCTTCTAATTAAAGAAAATATCAAATTAAATAAAGATTTTCCTATAAACCATAGATTAATATTAGGTTTAGGTCAATTTTTATTAAGAATTTATTATAAATGGTCTAAAATTTTGATAATTCATCCATTCTCTGGTCCAATTTAGAAATAACTTCATCCCATTTAGATAAAATGTCTTCTACTTTAGGAAACACTATATCTTTTTCCTTGTATTCTAAATAATCCAAAAATTCTTTGATATTTTCAATTTTCATAAAAGTTTCTGCAACATACTTACGGATTTCAGACTTTTGGGTATCTAAGACTTCAGGAACTCTATTATGTTCCCCCCGTCGAATTAATGTTGCTAAATATTCTTCTGTTCCCTGCATTAGGGAATTTAACTGATTTATCCGTTCCATAATAAAATTTTCATAGGTCTCAAAAATTCTATCTTTTGGAAAAAAATTCGTAATATTTATGATAAATTTTTGAGTTAGCTTTACTAATTGCTCCATACTGTCATAACCTTCAATTATAAAATCAACTGTATGATAAGATGCTTCAATACCTTTATTAATATCATTCAATCTAAAGATCTTAAAGCCAGGATCGTTTTTTAACCGCTTTTCAGGATCCCCTTTTTTCTCTGCCACCTCGATTTGACGTATTAATCGTATTGGATTAAATACCAGAGAAATTGCTAAAGGATTATTAGTTTGATAAGATAAAGTAGTTTTAATATCAATATGACTCATCATGACTTTAAAATCAGGATGAGAATGCCACCATCCTACTGTAAATTCTTCTCGAGAAAATGCCTTATCATCGATAATATATAATGCTTCATAATCTTCATCCGACCATTTATATTGGTCAATGACAGCATTCTTATCGAGTTTTTGATGCATTATAGGATAAGCTGCACTAATTATTACGTCATCACCTTCATTTTTTCCAATAAAAACACCACTTACTTCAAGCCAATCATCTTTTGGGATTTTTTGATTCGCAAATCTTACAGAAGCAGCAACAATAGTTAAATAAGCTTTCTTGGGGATGATTACTACCATATTCTTAAATCTATTTTTTAATGGAATTATATTGATTAATACTAATTTTACTATTTATGTTTTAGTTTGAATATAAAATTATATAACTGTGAAATTTATATTATTATATTATTAAGTATTCAAATCTCATAACATTATAAACTTTATAGATAATTATGTCGTTAAATTTTGAACCATTAACAAGTCAATTGGGTGTTCCTGGGACTTCCTATAGACTTCAATTGGGATTAATTAATGGGAAATGGGCTTCCAGATTATTAAAGGGGACTGAAGTAATTGATTCATATATATTTAAAGATGAAGATGTGGCAGATGATATTCCTAATCAAAATCGAATTGTTTCATGGGTTTTAATGACTGTTGCTATACCAAATATTAATCCTCATCAGATTATGAAAACAACGCAGGCTTTAGTCAAACAAGCACTCCAAAAGAAGGAAGAAAAAAGGGTAGTAGCGCCTTTATCTGAAACCAAAAAAGTGGAGTTAGAGAGAGTTCCACAAAGTGAATTGAAACGACCTAAAGTGGCTGGTTGGGTCAAAGAAGAAGGAATAAAAACAGTTCAGGAATTAGAAGAAGAAAAAAGACAAGCATTTAAAGAACGGATGATCCATAAAAGAGAAGAAGAAAGAACTCGAGAGGCTTCTACTTTAAAAACTTCGAGAGAATTACCCTCTATTCCTACTGGAGCAGGAAAAACAAATGCATCTGCTGGTGCTGAAGTATCGAAATTCTGCCCATTTTGTGGAAAAGATTTAGATTGGAAATTTTGTCCTTATTGTGGGAAGCCTCTACCCCATGAAGATTAATTCATTTGATCTATTTTATTTTTATTTGCTCTTTATGCTTTAAACAATATTCCCTCAGTTGAAATACAAAAACACAAAATGAATAAATAATTATTAATTTCTAAAATTCTGTTTAAAACATTTAAATTATATATAAATGAAAAACTAACTATATCTAAAACTCATAAAAGTCGTGATTAAAATTGACATCTGATAAAACTATTATCATCAAACCACTTGCATATTACAAAATGCTAATTCATGTTTTACGTTTTGGTTCTAAAGTAAGAGATCGCAAACAATATAAAGAGGTTATGGGAATTTTAATTGGTCGTCTTGAAGGAGATTCTGATAAAAAAGGGATCAAGGATGTTATTGTGGAAGATGCAGTACCAATTTCCCATGGAGGCTCAATAGAAGTTGCTTTTGCTCCGGAAGATTATGTAACATTCTCCATGGTAGATGCTGAATTTGCAGAAAAAGGATGGTTCAGTGTAGGATGGTATCATTCTCACCCTGGTTTGAAGATATTTTTTTCGAGTACAGATATAAAAAACATGCTTGGTTGGCAGGTTCCGAACCCAAGCGCTATTGGAATAGTCTTCGACCATACTTTTTTAGAAAAGCCCGGGGATTTGGGATTTCGAGCTTTTAGATTAGATGATCCTTCTAAAGGTCAAACAACAGGGTATCATGAAATAAGAACTGTAGTTGAACCTCCAGATAGTCTGGAATATTACCAAAAACTTATAGAATTAATTAATAGTATTCACTCTAAAGAACCACCAATCTTAGAAATTAATGAATTACCTGATTTATTTGGCGATATTGCCATTCCTAGTCAAGAACAATTAATAACAAAGAAACCAGAATTAGAATTAACTGTAATTCTTTCTGCTATTCAGAGGGGATTATCAGGTTTTTTAGAAATGACAATTGAGCCTTTTATAACATTTCTTAATGTATGGAGTCAAGAAATGATAAGAAAAACAATCGAATCCAATTTAGAGATGAGAAATAATCTTTTAGTTATAAAGGAAAGGATTGGATCCGGTATCTCTAAAATACAGAAGGATTTTAAATTTTCATTAAAAGATAAATTGAATCAATTAGATATGTATATCGATGATAAATTTGATGATTTTGATAAGAATATTCAAAATCTTAAAGAAATTATAAGTCAAGTTAAAATTGAACTTAATGATAAATTGAAGGTCATATTTGAAGAAAATCTAAAGGTTTCTCTGGATCAAGGTATAAACTCGATTAAAGAAACTTTAGAGAATTTAACAAAAATAAATCAAGAAAGTTCTAATGCTTTTGAAAAATTAAAAAGTGAAGAAAATTCTCTAAATAATATATCAGAGAAAATTAATTCTATTGAAGATGTAATCAACAATAAATTAAAGAATCTACAGGACGAATTAATAAATAAGTTATCCAAAAACATAAATAAAATTGTAGGAAATTTTATTAATTTAAATAAGGACACAAAAAGTTTCTTATCAGATTTAAAAGCTGCTATCATATTACTTGAAAGTTCAAAGAATCCCATTCAGAATAAAATAACGACCTTAGAATCAGAAAATAAAACCCTCCAAAAAGATTTATTAGAGTTAAAAAATCAAAATCAAGATTTAATAAACAAATTACAAAAATATGAAGGAGGAGATTAATTGAAAATGTCTGAAAATGAAAGCAGTTCAATGAATAAAGGCAGAATAATAATAAAAAAAGAAGCTTTTAGAAATATGATAACCCATGTTTTAAGATTTGGAAGCAATGCATTAGAGAAGAGTGTGGAGGTTATGGGCATTTGTTTAGGAGAATTAGTTGAGAATGAGAAAGACATTGTTTTAATTAATGCTATTCCTATCACTCATGGAAAAAAAGTATCAGTAGGTTTTACTAAAGATGATTATGATTTGTTAACTCAACTTGAAAAACAATATCAAAAGAAGAATTTGAATATCGTAGGATGGTATATTTCACACCCTGGATGGGGTCTTTATTTTTCTGACGTTGAGATAAAAACACATCAATTTTTTCAAAAGGAAAGTAATCCTAATGGATTTTGTATTGTTTTTGATCATACTTTAATGGATAATGAAAAGATTTTTGGCTTTGAGATTTTTAGATTTGATGATTACAAAAAAGCGGATAAATATCATAATGTTGTATTTGAAATTGAAGAACCAGCAGACTTAGATTACTTTAAATGGGTCCAGAAATTTGTAGAAGATTCTCAAAAGCAGGAACCTATCTTAATAAAAGAGATTAGTGAATCAAAAGAATCAATTCCGGGAGAATTACAAGAAATACCGGTATCAGAAGAGATTTCACCAGAAGAAGAATTAGAAGTTTATTCACAGATTTCACCAATAATTTCAGGTTTTCAAAAAGGAGTGTCTAAATTTTCTGAAACGGTAATAGATGCATTCAAGTCTCAATTTGGAGATTGGACTAATAATCTTAAAGAAGGATCTTCGAAAGGCTCAGAATATTTACGTAATAGTATAAATAAGATGAAAGATGCAGCTTCCCAAAGTCTTATAAAAGTAGAGAATTGGTTCAACAAAAATATGGATAGTATGTTAAATAGCTTTAAAGAAACTTTTGTAAATTACGTAGACCAAAGAGTCGAAGCTCAAATTCAATTAAGAAATGAACTCAATAATATAAAAGAAGATCTATTTAAGGATTTAGACAGAATTACTGATAAAAATTTGAATTTTATTAAAAATGAACTAGCATCTGTTGTTAAATTAACAACTGAAAAAGTAAATATAAGCACTGAAATGAATTCTAAGATTGAAGAGACGATCGGTAGTATTTCTAATGTAATCTCAGCAATTGAAAATGAATCAAATAATCTTATTAATAATATAGAAAATATTATTGAAACAACAATTAATCAATTTGAAATAAGTATTAATGAAAAAATTGAAAAAATAAGTTCAGAATTACAACCATTTAAAGAATATTATACAGAGATTGGTGAATTGTTAGAAAAGTTACAAAAAATAATCACAGATTTTCGTAATATTTAATTACCATATTATTACTTTTATTCTAAAAGCTTGTTATTAACTATACTATAGTAATAGTTAGAAAAACTGTAAACTTGAAACTCTAGAAATATGTAATTTATATTTAGGAATATTAGTATTCAATCGCTTTAATTCATTCAATTTAGCAATTTTACCTAAAACTCTTCCTATTTTATCGACTTTAATATCAATTCCAAAATTTTCCTTGAGAACTGAATTAATTTTATAGGATGATAGTATAACTATGCGTGAGATATTTTTTTCACATAATAGCTCAATTGCTTTTCTTACTAAGCTAATTAATGTCTCTTTATTATCTATCTTAGTTTTTTCCATTCTCAAGAATAAAAAAAAAAATTAGTATAATTAAATTTATTATTAAATCTTTTTAAAACTTTCATCAAAGTATGAGTTTTAAATTGGTTTTGACATTATAATTAGGTTTAAATTAAAAAAAATGATTTATTAATATAATGTTTGATAAGCAATCTAATTATGGCAATCCTCTAAAAAAGTTAAATTACTAATATAGATAAAAAAAAGTTTAGAAGGAGAACAAAAATTTTATAAATTAAAAGTATTGCTGTCTTGAAATATAGGGAAAAGTAGGTTCAGAATGAAAAGTAAAAATTTTATATCAAACCTTCGGGAAAAGATTGGAGCCTTTAAATCAAGAACGGGTGAAAAATTAAAAAGTTATTCTGAAAAAATAATTCACAAGGAAGTATATGTTGATGGGCAAGAACCTCCAAAATTTTATTCATTTGAAAAGAAATTTTATGGCTTGTATGGTATTTTTATAATCTCTTCTTTAGTTTTAATAATAGTAATTAACTTTTCACAAGATAGTTTTTTAGATACAATAATTTTTACTATTTCAAATGCAATAGTTGCATTCTTTCTACTCCTCTCAGGATTATTAAGTATAGATAAGATTAGAATATTTTTATTCGAAGAACGAACACTAATTAAACAAATTATCTTCTATTTAGCTTTATTTACGTTGCTTATTCCAATTTCTTTTTATATCTCAACAGATATTAACTTCATAACCTATTTATCGATTTTTGCAATGATATGGCTAATTCTTCTAAGTAGCAGATTCTATATTTATTCTAGGAAATTTTCTACAAAAATTGAAGCAAGATTTATTAAAAAATATTCAATTCCTAGATATCTTGTAGCAATTATTATTCCATTTTTAATATTATGTATTCTTGTTATCCTTTCACTATTTTATAGGAGTTTCTTAGTATTTCTCTCATTAGATATCTTTGGAAAGTTTGATCCCAGTGCCGCTGTCAAAGTATATAATCTGGAAATGAGGGTTGTAATGCCACTTATTTATTTTAGTCTGGTATTAACATTAGTATTTATAATTTTTGAATTCGTATTTACTAGAAGGCGAGCAGAAACAAAAAGAGCTGGAACTTATGACAATTTTACTTTTTCTTTGATTGTTTTATTTATCTTTTTCTTTCAAATTTTACAAATCAGTATCTTTATGTTATTAAGACCAGAAACAATAGAAGCTTTTAAAGCAACAGTAGGAGCTACTGGTTCACCTATTGGTATTATTTTAATTCTTGAGTTTATTGTTTCTATGTATTTTCTATATAGAGTTGTAAAAAAAACTGGTAGAACATTAGGTTGGCGTATTTTTATTTTTAAGAAAGATGGATTAATTTTATTCTTTTTAGCCTGTGTTCTCGCTCAAACTATGACACGATTTGCATTAACTAATGAAATAACAAATCAAGAAGTGACAAGAATAGGGATTTGGTTAATGGCAGATAAATATGTAATTTCGGTATTGATGATTTTTCTCTTAGGCACTACCTTATTAGTTTATTATATAAAACCTCATGAGACTTCAATGTTTATGAGGCTTCAAAAAGAATTAGTATATGATGAAGAGAAGAATATAGAAAAAATTTACAAAATCATAAGGAGTGAATACATCCGCAGGGGAGAGGCTTTCCCAATTGAAATACTTGAACGTGAATTAATCAAAGCAACTCACCTATCAAAAGGTAATGTTTACTCTCTGGTTGAGCAATTAGCGACCAAAGACATGGATATTCTTATAAATGAGAGAAAAGAAGAATTTGGACCTCCTGTAAAATTTATAGATTTCACCTCTGTAACTGAGAGATTTGATAGAAAAGGAAAAGCAGAAGAAAAGGCTAAAAAATATTTAGCAAGACGACTATATGAAACGAGTTTAGCGAAAAAGAGTAAAAAAAGCAGATTAAAAGCCGTTAACGATACAGAAAAAGCCTCAGATCAATTAATTGCCTCTCTTACTACAAACTATGCAAAAAAGCAAGTAGATGAACAGGAAATTGAAAAAGTAAAAGAAGAAGCAAAGGTAACTGAAGATTTAAGAGTCAAATTAACAGATGAATTAAAAGATCAACTATTACAAATGATTAAAAATGAATACTTCTACAGAATTGAAAACAATGATAAGTTTTTGGATTTTCAAATCCCTATTTCTGAAATTTCAGATCAAATTGAATTAAATACTAAAATCACCCCTGGAGAATTATATCCCATATTAGAAAGCCTTAATAATACAGACTTGGAATTCACTTTAGTTAATAATCCTGATGAACCTGAAGATAAGAAAATTAATTTCTTACCCTTTGCTGATGATAATATGAACTTTTCTTTAGCGAATTTTAGACCAGAAGAGTATGCTAAATTTAGAGTTCATGTAACTAAAAATTTTCATAGAGCCCTTAAAACAAAGAAAGAAAAAAGAACACTTTTTCAACTGAAAAAAGAAATTTCAGACACAACCGAAAGTCAAAGATCTTGGTTTAATCTTTTAGATAATTTGTATAAATATTATCCTTTATATGCTGAAAAATTGTCATCTGTTCCTAATACAACAAAACTTAGAAATCGATTGAGGAAAATGAAAGAATTTTATGAAAGAAAACAAAAAATGAACAATTGAGAAAAATAAAATAATTTTAATTCTATTTTTAATATTCAAAGATAAGATTTGCAGAGTCACAATTTTCAAGAATCAAATTTTAAAGTATTTATAGGATTATCATCTTTCCAAATTCTCGCTATGTTTAGGCGAGGTTTATTTTATACATATTTATCTGTTTATCTAAGATTTTATTTAAATTTATCAGTGACAGAAACAACGTTATATGCTACACTCCCTATGATAATGAGTGTGTTGTTTCAAAATCTAGTGTGGGGCCCCATTAGTGATAAGTTTCAACGGCGTCGGTTATTAATTATTTTAGGTGAATTAATTGCAGGGATTGGAACATTGCTAGTTTGGAGCATTCATTTTACTTTCGATAAATTATATATTGCAGGATATGTAATAATAATCGGTTTAACGATAATAGAAATGTTTTGGTCAATGTCAAACATTGGATGGAGCGCTTTAGTGAGTGATATATACCCTTTTAAAAAACGTGGTAAAATTATGGGCTATTTAACTAGTATCGGAGGATCAGGACGTATTATAGGAATATTTATCGGTGGATTTCTATATGATGATGGATTAGGTTTTCGAAATGGAACATTATTTTTTATAGCATCATTTATTATGTTTATTTCAACTATACCAATGCTTCTTTTTGCTCCTGAAGGTGGAATAACCTCAAAAAAGAAACCAGAAGCCAATTCTGAGATGGATTCAGGTAATAATGAAAAAAATATCTTCATATTCGTCATATTCATTATTGCTTTAACTCTAATAAATTTTGGAAGGAATTCTATTGCTATACCCTTCCCACAATACTTAAAATTGGAATCTGGTTTCAATGTTGATGATTTATTGCTTAGTTTTATTGCTAATACTCGTTCAATTTCTGTAGTATTAATTGGACTTTCAGCAGGAATATTAAGTAAAAAACTAGGTCATGCACGGTCCCTGATATTTGGAACAACTATCGGGATTACTGCTCTATTAATTATAACAATCGCAACTTCTCTACCAATTATTTTTCTGGGAAGTTTTTTAATAGGTGCAGCTGAAGTAATAATATATGCCTCATCTTATGCTTTTGCTTCAACTTTAATTCCAGCAAGAATTCGAGCAAAGTTATTTGGGGTATATAATACTACCTTTTTCTTATCTTGGGGTCTAGCTTGTACTCTTGTATCTGGACCATTAATTGATCTCTTAATAAATGCTGGAAAAAGTGACATTTTTGCGTATCAAGTGGCCTTTTTGGTAGGGGCGTTAATTTGCTTAATTGGATTATTGATATTCACATTCTTAGAAATTTGGCTAACTTTAAAAAAGAAAAAATTAAATCCTCTGTAAAAAAGTCTAATAGTTTTAATAATTTAACTCAAATTACTTATTTAATATTTAAGTTTTTTTTCTTTAGTAAAAATTCACTGCACACATTTATTGCTTTATAATCATTACAATTAAGATTCTTCGGCAAAATACAGGAATCATAAAAAGGACATATATTTCTCATTTTCGATTTTTGATTTGATTGCTCACTCATATTCTCACCTAACCCTTAAAGTTGGTTGTGCATAGATTCGTTAAATTATCTTCTTATTTACCAGTTAATATAATAATTTGTAAAATATAAAATAAAAAATAAAATTTATTATTTACAACAATTTTCACAGATAAAGTTATCCAGATCTATATAACCACAAGCTTCTCCCATATAACACTCTAACGCTCCTGTCTCTTCATTAAAAATCATATCTTGACCACAATGTTGGGGAAGCGTCTCAAGAATATTTCCACATTTAATACATTTTAATTCCATAATTTGTTTAGCACCTTTCATTAATTTATATCAATCATTATCTTTATTCAATCACTTCCATAGGTTTCCCGTGATGTTCTGGGATTGGTTGGGCTCCACAAGATGCACCCATCCAACAGACTAATTGATCACCCTCCTTATGCATAGGTTTTCCACAATGCATTGGAAGTTCTTGTTCTACTCCACATTCTATACATTTTAATTTTCCCATTTTCTTATCTACCTCCTTTTCTTTTACAAATTTTTCATTACTACTCTTCATTTGCATTAATTTTGGATCCATATTATCATAATTCTTAAATCTTTCTGGATCACGTTTAAAATGAGCTTCACAATTAGGATTACAGA
Source organism: Candidatus Hodarchaeota archaeon (assembly GCA_048886305.1). Lineage (GTDB taxonomy): Archaea > Asgardarchaeota > Lokiarchaeia > Sigyniarchaeales > SOKP01 > Loki-b32. The sequence continues at coordinate 354 of JBHLKV010000057.1, read as the reverse complement.
AATGATAAAGTTTCCCCTGATATTCAAATTCAATTGCTTTTGCGGGATCTATTTTCATTCCACATACAGGATCGATTACTTTTTCTTGAGATACGAGTAAACGTTCCTCTTCAAGCTGTTGAGGTGTTTTTGGTTCGAATCTTTTTAGGAACAAAGCATTGGTCACCACAGAAACTGAACTAGTAGCCATAAAAACTGCTGCTAAATAAGGTGGTAAAAAAAATCCTGTTAATCCATATAAAATACCTGCCGCAATAGGAATTCCTATAATATTATAAATAAATGCCCAAAAAAGATTCGTAATCATTTTTTTATATGTTTTTTTAGATAAATTAATAGCTGAAACCACATTTC
>JBHLKV010000056.1:0-14938 GCA_048886305.1 Candidatus Hodarchaeota archaeon | reverse complement strand
ACACTATTATTTGGAAAGAGTTCTTTAAGTTCATTATATAATTGTGCTGCTAATGTCTTATTAGGAGCCATAACTAGGGTTGGCTTTTGGATTTCTTGTATAATGTTAGCAATTGTGAAGGTCTTACCAGTTCCAGTGGCACCTAATAATGTTTGATATCTTTTTCCATTAGAAATATTAATTGCGAGAGCTTTTATTGCTTCGGGCTGATCTCCCGCTGGTTTAAACTCAGATTCAAGTTTGAATTTAGCTATCATAGGGGTAACAAACCAAATTTTAAACTAATTTAAATTAAAGATAAAATCAATATATAAAAGATAAGACTTAAGATATTCTAATGTATCATAACTTATGATTTTTATTATTAGATTAATAAAAAAATAGATTTTAGTTTCTTACAGCTTCTTCGTGTGAGTCTTCTGCCCCCTCTATTGTTCGGGCAAGAATTAATAAAGTATCCTGATCATCAAGTGGAGTAATCCCAAGGAGTTGTTCAAGTCTATTAAGGGTTATTGAGATAACAATATAGCCTGTACGATTAGCAATTTCATACGAACTTCCATCTTCAAATACAAATTCACTGAGATTGATATAGGTTTCATTAACATAGATTGAATCAATAGTGACATTCCAATAACCGTTATTTTCTATTCGAATTTTTAGTTCGTTATCACCAATATCAGCTACAGTACCTTGTCCATCTATCTCAATATTGTAAAAGTCTGAATTAACTTTTGCGTAAAAAGTTTCATTATCATAAGCAGTGGAGTAGGTAGTGACTCTTACATTAATTTCGGTTGATTTATTTATCTTTAATCCAGGGATATCAAAAGAAATGGTAGCACATTCTTGCACGTCTAGGGTCGCGTCTCCATAGACAAATTCAATTTCATTGCTATTTGAGCAATTTAATATGGTTGTCTCATTAATATATACGCTATCTAAAGTAACAGGAACATTTCCTGTATTTTTAATTATTAAACTTCCTGTTTCATTTGCATAAATGTAAGAAACTGATGTACCCTCAATATCTTTTATAACTTGAATATCAGGTTCATTCCTTATGGTATAAATGTAGCCAGCATCTGAAGCTACTGTTTCTCCGAAGCTGGTGGTAACTCGTATAAGTATCTCTTCATTAACTTCATTATCAATATAATCAGTGGCATCAACAATAATAATTTCTTCTTCATTTACACCTAAATTGGTGCGGTCATTAACCAGAGTGATATCTTTGGGAAAAACTGGATCCCAAGATTCCGTAATATATATCGGCCCTAAAGCGTAAGGAATTTCACCGGTATTTTTAACATGAATCTTTATAATGGTACTACCGTTATCATAAGTATAAGCATGTGTTTTACTAAAATCTATTGGGATATGCTTTCGATAATAGCTTTCGATCGAGGATGCTGCTAATTCAGGTGATAAAATTCTATCATCATTATAAATTGTAATCGAATAATTTTCCTTACTTGATGTAAATAATACTTCATCTCTAATATCATTTGGAGTGACGACACCGATCTTATTAAACTTTCCAATAGGATAAAAAGAGACTGGTGAGTCTTGTAAGTAAATCTCTGCTTTTTCTCCTGGTTTTAATATTGAAGAACCACTTAAATATTCAATATTCTCATTGAGAAATCGTTTAGTGGCTATATCGTCGTTTACATAAAACCTATCCAGAACAATAATGGATTCTCCTACATTCTCCACTTCAAGATGAGCATTAGCTGTATCATCATCAATCTGAATGACTTTACTGTTTGCTTTATTAATTTTTATTGCTCCTTCTCCTGCTTCCTTAACAAAAAAGTTACTTGTAGAATTTGAAAATGTAAAAGTTTTCTGTAATGCCTCTGATTCTGCGGTAACCTTTATGCGAACAACATCATCTTTATTAAAAGTTGTACCTCCAGATTTAATATCAATCCAAACGAGATCATCTTCTCCCGCATCTACTTTTTGAGTATTTATTCCTTTACCTAAGGTAAAATTATATTCCTTCCCATTAACTTCTACACTCGTTATCAATAAGTCTTTCGTCCCAATATTATCTAATTTAAAAGTACCATATCCACTATCAAATACTTCTGGATCCGTGATCGCAAATTTAGATTCTAGAGCTGTATAATCAACTTTATATAATTTTACCATATGGTTCGGTGAAAAATGTTCTGCAACAAAGACATTAAAATCATAAAGTCCATCATCTGGGATATAGTCTTTCCAATACTTGCCATCATCAGTTTGTCGTCGTTGAATTTGTTGAGCGTAATGTTGTACTAAACTACCCTCTGGTGTAGATGCAGGATCAGTTCTTTCTCCATAAAACATTAACCTCACTAATTGACTCTCAAACCAACTTTTTCCCATAAGCCCCGTTGTTTGATTTTGGTATTTATCTTCATTAAAGACGGCATTTTCCTCCCAGTTATCCTTTTCAAGACCCATTTCCTTGTAAATTTCATAGTGATCATTACATATACGAACCATCCAAGGCCATTTACCTTCATCCCCACCTAATCCAGCATATAAAAATCCAAAAAATACTAATACATAATCCGCCTGCAATTCTCGAAATACTTCTGCACTATAAATTTCATTTGTTTGCATAAATGCCATTCCTGTCATTCCTATTCTCTCACCTTTAAAAGTGGCATTATCATTAACCGTCGTTACATTTCCTATTGGTGTTAGCCAATATCCATAATCCCACCATGAAACTACGACAGCTGTACCTGGTAAATTATTTCTCATCCACATTAATGCTTCCTCCCAATCATGAAGTATTCCTGCTGGTGCGATTTGACTATATGATAATCGCTCAATTGAAACATCTACGGTATGGACTACTTGAGCCACACATAGGAATCCTACAATAAAATATACTGCTAGCACTTCGGTATTACCCACAGTACCTTTGACTTGTCTTCTTCGTTTTCTACTCACTCCCCGCTTTTGTTCTCCTATAAAGCCACCATAAATCTTTAAAATATTCACCAATCCATAGGCTCCTATTAGAGATGCTGCAGGAGCAAATAATAGAATTATGCGGATCATAGCTCCAGTGAAATAGAACAATAATAATACGAATACAATCATAAATATATCAGGAGCGTTTAATCTTTTTAAACAGAAATAGATTCCTAAGGGTACTAAAATTAATGGAATGAGAATATTATAGTAAAAAACACCCCAAGCACTTGGATTTTGCTCTGCAACTGAAGCAACCAGACTCATACCTTCTCGCACCAATGGATTTAATAGAGCATAAAATCTACCACCAAAACCAAAAGGAATAAGTGCAGGGTCAATCCAGATAAGTATTGCAACAATTATTATGACAGGAATTATTCCCCATTTTATAAGATTAATCAATCCATTATAAAATCCAGGATATTCATTTTTCTTTGTATAAATTAAATGAAATATTATTAAAATAATTGTAAAGAGGAAAATCCCTCCTGTTTCTAAGCTCGAGAATAAGGTTCCTGGGTCAAAATTAATATATAATGAGAATACTAATAGCCCCGTACCTTGAGCTCCAGCATAAGCAATTAAAATATGTTCATTATATTTCTTTAATAAAATTAGTATAATACAAATCATGGGGATAATCAAGTATGCAAATTGATATCCACCCCAACTTAAGGATAAATAACCTAAAAACACTCCACTAATTATTGAATGATATATTTTTCCCGTTCGTACCGCTTTTAGAAAAAATAAAAAGAGCATTAAAACACTAAAAACGCCTATAGTTTCATTATCAAAAAAACCAGCAATGGTGCGTTGAAGATAACCAATATTAAATGCTAAAAAGAAAGCAGCCATAAGACCTGTTCCTCTACTATGCACTTCTTTTCCCAAAAAATACATAACAAGGACTGTAATGCCTCCCATAAATGCTGGAAAGAAATAACAAATATGATATAATGAGACAGGGATTCCGAGAAAATCAAAGATTTTATATATGGCTACAACTGTAAAAGTCAATCCTGGACGTAATGTACTCCGAAAATAGCCCTGTGGGTACCAACTCTTAAAATCTCGCCAATGAAAATATTCATAAGCTGAATGGGTTGACAGATAATCAGCATTATAATATTGTATCCATGGATCGAAAGCTTTAATAAGAAGAGGTCCTCTTAGAACTGGAGTAAGCCTTACAACGATAGCTAAGACAACAAGTAGAAATAGTGCTATGAATAATAATATGTTTCGAGATTTAACTGATACAGAAGCTCGAATGCGATCTCGGAAATTTCTAATTGAAGCAATAATCTTAGGCATTATTTTTTAATAAGTTTTTTAAAATAGTTCATTAAAAAGCTTAATGAAATTTTGAATATAAAAAAAATCCCTTTCTTTAAAATGTTATCCTTTAATAGAAACATATTACAATATTCTAAAACGTCGAAAAGAATTTATGAATTTTAGATATTTAATAATTTTTATAATAAAATTAATTTCTTGAAGCATTACTATTAGATGTCATGGAAAGATATAGATATCTCTTTAAAATGTATTATATTGGTGCTAAGAAATTTTATGGATCACAAAAACAAGATGATTTCTTAACAATCGAAAATTGCCTTCTGAATTCTTTATTAATAAAGGGATATATTAAAGATATCAAAAGAGCAGGATTAGAATTTGCAAGTAGAACTGATAGGTTTGTATCTGCTCGTAGTTCTTGCTTCTCTTTCATTACAGAAAAAAATCCAGTTTTAATGGAAATAAATTCAGTACTACCTAAGGAAATAGGAGTTTGGGCGTACTCAGAGGTACCGATAAATTTTTCATCAAGATATAATGCTATTCTACGGCACTATAAATATATTGTCCCTGAACCAATCACATATCTTCAAAAACAACATTCTATAAATTTTGAGATAATGAAAAGAGCTTGTCGCGAATTAAAAGGAACCCATGATTTTGTTAATTTTTCTAAGAGAGAAAAAGCAGGAAAAAAGACAGTCAGAGATTTGAAAGTTGTAAAGATGACTATTAACAATGATTTTTTAATATTTGACTTTAAAAGTAAGGCTTTTCTTAGACAACAAATCCGTAGAATAGTACAAAAGATATTAGAACTTGGAAGGGGAGAGATTGACTATGATAATTTTTTATTATTATTTGACAACTCTAAAAATATTTCTTATCAGCCAGCAGATCCAAGAGGATTGATATTGTGGGATATAATTTATGACGAAAAGATAAAGTTTTTAGAAGATAAGAAGTCTAACGAAAGATTGAAAAATAATTTCTTAAACAAAGAGCTAAAATATCAGTTTAAACAGCAATTATTCAGAATCTTGCAACGAAACAATCCTAGCTAATAATGCTTGTAATTGAATTTCCTCTGTACTGCCCTGACTCAATCGAAATTCAAATTCAGCTAAAATTTTTGATAATTCAATTTTTAAATCTTCTAATATATTCAAATTATAAACTTCTCTATGAATATTTTTTATAATATTTTGTCCAGAAAGACCATAATCATTAATTAAATCATATAATAGTTTTATTGAAAGTTGCAATTGACCTTCTATGGCGGTTTGTAAAATTTCTTTTATTCTTTCTGGAGGTACTTCACCTGCTACTCGAAAAACAATTTCTTGGTCGATTTTATTAGAAATAGTCCCACAGGATTGCAAATAATTTATAGCTCTTCTACAATCTCCTTTAGAAACATCAGTTAAAGCGTTTAAACCATCAGATGTAAGTATGATATTCTCTTGTTGAGCGATATATTTAATCCTTTTTTTAATATCGTCACTATTTAAAGATGAAAATCTAAATACAACACATCTAGACTGAATAGGGGGGATTATTTTATTAGAATAATTGCATATTAAAATCATCCGGCAATTATTTGTATATTTTTCCATTGTTCTTCTGAGTGCTTGTTGAGCCGGAGAGGTCATATTATCCGCTTCATCCAAAATTAAAATTTTAAAAGAAATATCAATAGGAGGTCTAGCTTTTGCGAAATCTTTAATATAAGTTCTTATAACATCAATACCTCGAGCATCACTTGCATTTAACTCCAAATATGTCCTATTAACTAACATTTTTCTACCATAGAGTTCTCTAACGATTGCTAATGCTGAAGTGGTTTTACCTGTTCCCGCGGGACCTGCAAAAATCAAATGTGGCATTGATTTATCTTTAATAAATTGCTTTAAACGCTTAACAATACCCTTTTGGTTGACAATATCATCCAATATCTTTGGTCGATACTTTTCGACCCATGGTCTATTTTCAAAAGCCATTATTTGCTGAATTTAAAATGAAAATTTATATTAATATAAGAGAAGAAATTATTAAGAATTAAATCTTCTTACTTCTTTTTAATGATTTAAATTAAAAAAAATTAATGAGATTTTTTTATGAATGATTTTAAAATAACAAAAATTAATGCTAGATGGATTTTAGATTCTAGAGGGAATCCTACTGTAGAATCGGACGTTTATGTCGGAAATGTTTTCTCTAGGGCAGCAGTGCCTTCAGGCGCCTCAACCGGCGCTTTAGAGGCACTTGAACTACGAGATGGTGGGAATGATTTCATGGGAAAACATGTTACTAAAGCTGTGACAAATATCAACGACATACTTGCAAAAAAATTGATTACTTTTGACGTAAGAGAACAGACAAAATTAGATGAAGAAATGATTAGACTTGATGGAACAGAAAACAAAAGCAAATTAGGTGCTAATGCTATATTATCTATTTCATTAGCGGTAGCAAAATTAGCAGCGAAATTACTAAATAAACCATTATTTGTACATTTGCATGAAATAGCTTACAATGAGGCTCGAGAACAATACTTATTACCGTTACCATGTTGTAATATCATTAATGGAGGAGAACATGCAGGAAACAATTTAGCAATACAAGAATTTATGGTATTACCCATAGGTGCCCCAACCTTCTCTAAAGCAATTCAAAATGCAGCTGAAGTATATCATACTTTGAAAAAATTATTAGGAAAAAAATATGGTCCCTCTGCTGTTAATGTTGGTGACGAGGGAGGTTTTGCTCCAAATTTGTCAGAAACTCGAGATGCAATAAATATCATTATAGAGGCTATTGAAGAGGCAGGGTTTATGATGGGAACTGATTTTGTAATAGGAATGGATGCCGCCGCAAGTGAATTCTTTAAAGATGATTTATATAATATTGATGGGAGAAAACTGAACGAAGAAGAATTATTACAATATTACCTTGATTTAATTCATGATTATCCTTTGAAATCGATTGAAGACCCGTTTGATGAAAAAGCATTTAGAAGTTTTACAAATTTAACAGTCAAAGTTGATAAGTCAATTCAGATCGTAGATGATGATATTACTGTTACAAACATCAAATTACTTGAGAAAGCAATTAAGGAAAAAGCTGGTAATGCATTGTTACTTAAAGTTAATCAAATTGGATCCTTAACAGAAGCAATAAATGCATGTAAAATGGCATTTAGAAATGGATTTAATGTAATGGTTTCACATAGATCTGGGGAAACAGAAGATCCATTTATTGCAGACTTAGCTGTCGGGCTTAGTACTGGGCAAATAAAAGCAGGTGCTACATGTAGAAGTGACAGAAATGCAAAATATAATCAGCTTCTCAGAATTGAGGGACTATTGGAAAGTAATGCAAGATATCCTAAAAGTTTTGATTCGTGGAAAGATTTTCAAAAATAATAATAATTTTTGTTAAATTTCTTTTTTGATAAGTCTATAAATATTCACATCAATTTTTTTCTTTTTTTGAGTGTGAAATTGAAATGTTTTTTCAAGAACCATGTTCATTGGAAACACATAATCAATAATCCAATTAAATTGGTTAATGAATTTTGTAATAAAGCTATGAATTTTTTCACTAGCCAAATGAATTGAGTAAACAACATCAGAAAAGGTAAATGCTTTTTTCAAAAATATTCTGTCAGCAGTTCTTTTTTGTACTCCAAACGGTGGGTTCATTATGGTTGTTATTTTCATATTATAAGGCAAAAGATCTCTTTTAATTTCAAAGGAATTCATATCAGAACATATCGGAAAGATTATTTGTTCAAGATCGAGTGATTGAATATTTCTCTTTAGAACTATCATCGCATCCCAGTCAATATCGGTACTTATTACTATATGGGCTTTCATAAAGGCACAAGCTATAGATAGTCTACCAGTACCAGTGCCAAGGTCGAATATTATATTATGCTCAATATCATTGAATTCAATCCCCGCTAAAAAAATGATATCAACTGCGCTTTTTGCGTCGATACAATATTGTTCTAATTCTATCTTAGGTTTAATGAAGGTTTCAGTGCTTTGTATTATAGAAACTAATTCTTTTTTGTTGATTTTCATCCAATAAATTGTTTACTCTTTTATGATTAAATTTATAATAAAATTTATTTATTTTATTTAATAATATTTACTTAAAATTGAAAGAGATTGAGAAATTAAAAAATTTTATCGATAATTATGACTAAAAAGCATTTAAAAAACAAAGATATTGTATTAACTGGACAGTACCTTGGAGTAGTAGAAGAATTTTTACCTGATAAACAAACTACTTTTATTAAAGAAGGACAAATTTATGCTAGTAAATCAGGTTTAATTAATATTGATGAAAAAAAGAGAGAAATAGAAATACAAACTCATCAAGAAAAAGACAGGAAAGTTGTAAAAAAAGGAGATATTGTCATAGGCACAATACTTTTTCTAAGACAATACTCGGTTGGTGTTAATTTTTATACAGTAAATAGTAAACTTCATTTTAATAGTTATTATTTTGGAAATGTTCATGTTTCTCAGATTTCAGATAGGTATATTGATAAAATTCATGATGCTTTCCAAATAACTGATATTATAAGAGCACGTGTTATTGAACAAAATTACAATGAGTATAAGCTGAGCACAGTTGGTAAAAATTTAGGCGTTATTTATGCTGATTGTGTGATCTGTGGAACTCCGCTTAAAAAAATTGGTTATAATAAATTAAGATGCCAAAGATGTGGTAATGTAGAAACAAGAAAAATTGCCAATGATTATGGAGATGTACAAGAAAATTTAAGATTTTAGTCTATAACTTGAATGAGAATTTATTTATTAAATATACTATTTGGATTGTATTAAAGAAGGGTTAATTTTTGAGAAAGGCAGGAAGAAAAGTAATTCATTTTTACAATAATAGTGGTTCGTTAGAAAATGTAATTAAATTTCTTGAGAATGTTCAGAAAAAGATAGATTATCTTAATTTAAACGTCAGTGTTGAAGGAAAAGATATTAAAATAACATTATTTGGAACGAGAGATCTTCAATATTTGGCGTCTGAAAGATTAAAAGAATTAGCCTCTCGGTATTTATAAAATTTAGTTTTAGCAGTAAACCATAAAAAATTTATTATATAACCTATTATTATTAACAAATCCGAATATTTTGGAGTTAAAATAATGGCAAAGAAAAAGTTGGTTGAACCCTTAGAAGAGAAGGACGATGAACTCGATGAATTAGAAGATGAATCGTTAGAAGATGAGGATTTTGAGAGTGTTTATCCTAAATTAGAAAAGGGAACAAAGGAAGATGAGAAAAAAGCAGGAATAGCCTCAATAGCAGATGATGAAGGTAGCGAATATCCAGAAGAAGAATTAGAATATGAAATGGAAGAAGAAGTTACATTTCCTAGTTATAGATATCTGAATCTTGAAATAAAGAAGGATATTGGTAAGAATGATTATGAGGTAATTGTTGAAGGACAGTCTCATGGATTTTGTAATATTCTTGTTAAACATCTTTTAGAGATCGAAGGAGTAAATATTGCTGCTTATAAAGACACTAAAATTGAACCTTCAACTATTTTCATCAGACTTGAAGATTCAAAAAAATATAAAATTAAAGAGATTCTTCATAAAGGGATTGAATCTTTAAGAGAGGAAGTAACAGAAGTCCAAAAGTTATTTAAAAAGATTACTTAATTCATCTTTTTTTATGAAAAATTTATAAGAAGCAATAATTCAACTTATCTTAATGGATTATGAGTTTTTAATTAAGGACTTAAATAGAATTAAGTCTCAAAAGAGTATAGGAACTGACAAAGGCTTAGCAAAAATAGGAGATGGAATAGTAAATCTAGCATACTCGGTTGCTAAGTCCATCTTTTTGACTAAAAATAATTTACAACATAAAATATACAGAACTGGTTCCAAAGTTAGTAAACAGGTTCTAGCAAACGCTTTAAAAAATGCTAATATGAAAGATTTTGCGAAAAACAGGGCTGATGCTCATGATCTTGCCGACACAGGAGAAGCTTTAGTAGCTTATATATGGTTAAATAAAAATATGACTTTAGATGAAATCATAATCCTTCTTTCTAATCATTTATCCGGTGATTTAACAAATAGATCTGAAGAAACTCAAAGTGCTATTGTAGCTTTTACTAATTTATTTAATAATATTAAAAAATTCTTACCAGAGAAATAATGAAAGATAATCCCATAACCATAGGTTTTGATGATGCTACATTCGAGCTTAAAACTGGTTCAGGAACAACTCACTTAATAGGTGTTTTGTGTCAGGGAATAAGAATGATTAAAGTGGTTAAAAGTGAAATAAATATTGATGGAAATGATGCAACTGAGAATTTGATAAAACTCGTAAAACAAAACGAAAATATCCAATACATTTTAACTCATACAATCACGTTTGGGGGGTTCAATATCGTTGATTTAGAAGAGATCTACCATCAAACAGGTAAGCCAATAATTGCTGTGACTGAAAAAAAAGTGGATCTTGATTCTGTTATCAAAGCTTTGAAAGAAAACTTCCCTTTAGATTATCTTAATAAAATTAAAAATATTTTAAATGCTGGAGAATTATATGAAACAGATGTGAATACTGCTGGTGGATTTTCAAAGGTATATTTTCATTTTAAGGGACTTAAAATTACAGAAGTTGAAACACTACTAAATAAAATCAATATAGATTCAAAACTACCTGAGTGTGTTAGATTAGCACATTTAATTGGAAGAATCTTTTAAGAGGATATTTATTTTGTACTAATCTCGTATTCTAAAATATTCTTCATTCTTTCACGTAATTCCAATCTTATTGCAGACATTCCATATGTTTTTATACCTAACTTTTTCTGAACTTTTTTTGCACTTAAAGCACCGGGAAGATCCTGCTTGTTTGCAATAGCTATTATTTTTGTATCTAGATATTTTGAAAACTTTTCGAAAATTTCTTTAGTTTTTTTAACATTCTCTTCCGTAGAATCACATACTAAGATAGCTAAACCAGCACCTTTTAGAAAGTCTTCCCACATGAATTGGTATCTTTCTTGACCTCCCAAATCCCATATATTTACCTTATTCCCGTTAAGTAAAGAGTTCTCTATTCCTAAACCAACAGTTGGATTTCTTTCCATTGGAACATTTCTGCCTTGCAGTAAACAAAGTAACGAAGTTTTTCCTACACCACTATTTCCTAAAAAACATATTTTAGTCTTTGTTGTAAGAACTTTAAATCAACCTTTTCTAATTGAGAATACTTTAATTAGAAAAGATAACTAAAACTTCAAAAATTAAAATAATATTTGCATATCATGAGTGTATTCTTAAAAGAATACAGAACGATCTTAAAAATCTTAAAAATAAAATTTCAAAAAAACAAATAAATAAGTAGTATATAATAAAAAATTCAAAAAAAAGAGTTTTTAAGCGCCAGTGACTAAATCCCTAACGATGCCCACTGCCACAGTTCTACCCATATCCCTTACAGCAAATCGACCCATTTCTGGAATTATTTCATACTTTTCAAGGCACATTTTCTTGATAGGAGATAATTCAACAATAGCAGATTCATTTTTCTTCAAAAATTTTGGTGAATCTTCAATAACGGCTCCTGTTTTCTGATCAAGTTTTTTATTTAAACTGGTGAATTTAGCTGCTATTTGAGCTGTATGAGCGTGAATTACTGGTGTGTATCCTTGAGCTATTGCTGTTGGATGCCATATAACAATAATCTGACCAGTCCATTTTCCATTTGGAGTTATTACTGTTGGAGGGTCACTAGGATGTCCTAAACAATCTCCTCGGCTAGCATCGCTCTTTGAAAGACCTCTCACAAGGAATCCTATGTTATCGCCGGGTTCAGCTTGAGGAATCTCTTCATGATGCATCTCAATGCTCCTGATTTCACCTTTGAAACCAGTTGGCATTATAACGATTTTGTCGCCTTTCTTTAGAACACCAGTTTCTACTCTACCAACAGGTACTACACCTTGTCCCTTAATATTATAAACATCTTGAATCGGAAGTCTTAGTGGCTTATCTAGAGGTTTTTCTGGAATTGAAAATTGATCAATTGCATCGATCAACGTTGGACCATCATACCAAGGCATTTTATCACTTTTCTTTGATAAATTCTCCATTGCCATTCCACTTGTTGGTACAAAGGGTACTTCTTTAAGCTTGAAGCCAATATTTTTCAGAAGATCACCAACTGCTTCCTTACATTCATTAAACCTTGCTTCAGAATAATCATAAACATCAGCTTTATTTATTGCTACGACAATTTGTTTTACGCCCAAGGTCTGTGCTAAATAAGCGTGTTCACGAGTTTGTCCATTAGCAGCTATTCCAACCTCCATTTCGCCTTTCTTACCAGATACTACAAGAATGGCAGCATCAGCCTGAGACGCACCTGTGATCATGTTTTTAACGAAATCAGCATGACCCGGAGCATCAATAATCGTGAAATAACGATTGGGAGTCTCAAATTTTCGAAAAGCTAGATCAATGGTAATACCCCGTTGTCGCTCTTCTTTTAATTTATCAAAGACAAAAGCATAAGACCAAGAATCTCGGTCATATTCCTTTGCTATTTTTTCTAGTTCTCTTGCTTCTCTATCGGTAACTGCACCAGTTTCTATGAGTAAAGCACCCATCATGGTAGATTTACCATGGTCTATGTGTCCTATAATAACGAGATTCAAATGTTGTTTTTCAACCATTTTAATCAATTTCCTTAATTTTAATTTATAAATATAATTTCAAATACTTTCTTATTTTAAATTAAATGATAACTTCTTTAATGATATCCTATATATATTTTTTACTATAATTATATCATAAATTTAGGGTAATGGAAATTTATGTAAGATTAAAGTCTGGATTATTATTTCTAAAATTACTTTATTCTAAAAATGGGTCTTACAAACTAGCTCCAGATATGAAACATTTCTCTTTAAAAAAATTAAGTATTTATTATTTACAGTATAGAAATTTAGAAAATTAAAAAAAAAAATTAAATAGTTAATTATCGCTTCCTAAATACCTCATTATATACAACAAGACCTATAAGAACGTAAGGCGCTGCGGTAAGAATTATAATGAATATATTAACACCATTAAAAGGGGTAGAAATAGTATCCACATCACCATCATAGAATACTTGAAGGAATTCTTCCCAATTCGTTAATGCGCAAAAATCATTTCCTATTTGATATCCTGTATAACTGGGTGCTAAAAACTCTGGGAAATATACAGATAACCCCCGCATAAAATCACTTGCCTCACCTACACGGTTATTTATGATGGCATAATCTTGACCACCTGGAACTAAATGGTTTATCAAATTTGAAGCAGAATCTCTAATTAAGAAGTTAGGCACTCTGTTGAATATCTCCTCTACGAAATCAACGAAATCTATTAATAAAGGCCAGGAGTAATAGTCATACCAACCAAGACCCGGATCAGCAGCATCCCTTGCAGCTTTTATTGCATTTCCATACAGATTAAAATTGTTCAATAGTAGAGTAGAAAAGGTATTAAGTTCACCTATAAGATCTTCAATTACACTTAATTTTATAGCAGACATAGTCATAAAACCCATTGTAGAAATAGTTGCTTCGTTCACTAATTCAATAGCCATTTCCTCAGGGGTCATAGTAGGATTAGCTACAAAAGTTTCAACTACTACATCTTCATCTAATTGCATTCCTGAAGAAGTAGTTTCAAAACCAATAATGCATTCAACGTAAGGAGATAATTGTACAGCTACTTCTAAATTAGACATTAAACAGGCAGCAAAGAATATTCCATCAACCTTACGACCTAAATGAGTGCTTATATCAGAAAAAGCTGTTTTGAGATCACCGAGAGTAAGAATATCTCCCCCAGATCCTTCATCTGTACAAACTCCATTATAAGCTCCACCATGGTTATCTAAAACAACCCAGTAATGGTTTGCAGGATAGTTATCTATACAAAATTTAACAAAAATAGATAATGTATCTGGATGAGCCATATTAAGTTCATCAATCCAAGAAGGATGAATATCTGTAAGATTAAAGAAAGTAAGCGCTCCTGTTGTTCCTACATAAGCAGCCTTACTATCACCCGGTGCAATGTTGTCCTCAAGTGCAATAACATCTATATCATCAGTAGAGCCTAAACCTGGAATAGAGGAACTTAAATCGTTATCATGCGCACCATAGAATATAACTGTCCAATTCTTTCCTCCATTAAGAGGACTCTGCAAATTTAGATCCCCCTGATCTTTATTATCTGTCATTAAAATTGGCAATTCTCTTTGATAGCTGATAGCGTGAGAAGAAGTAGATATAATGGAATTTGTGATAATAAAGAATGAAGGAATTGCAATAATAAGGAAAAATATTAGATATCTATGTTTATTTGTGTTTTTTGACATAATAATCAAAATATTATATTATTTTAATTATTAAAAAATTATTTAAAATATTTTAAATCTATGGTTATTTTTATTTAGTTATTAATTAATAAGTCAAATAATAATAACTAATTACATTTTCAAGATATTCTTCCAAAATATTTAGGGCAGTTATAAGATAATAAAATAAAAAAATAATAGAACGTTAAATAAAAGTAAGAATTTATAATAATTGATAT
>JBHLKV010000055.1:0-15242 GCA_048886305.1 Candidatus Hodarchaeota archaeon | reverse complement strand
TTAGACATTCATGCAAAAGAAATAGAGAAACATTTAGGTCGACAAGTGAAATTTGTTAAAGATATTTTTGGCAAAGATGCTGTAAAAGCTATTAAAAAGCTTAAACCTGGAGAAGTATTAGTTCTCAATAATGTTAGAAAATGGGAACCTGAAATGAAAGGATATGATGATTTCTCTGTAGCAGAGAATACTGAAATGGTTAAGACTTTATTTCCTTTAGTCGATTATGTTATAGTAGATGCCTTTGGAGCAGCCCACCGAGCACATGTGTCAATCATTGGTTGGCCTAAAATGTTAGCAGGACCTATAACAGAGAAGGAATTATTTGCTTTGAAAAAGATTATGGAAGAACCTGAGAAGCCAATGGCTATGCTTATTGGTGGAGCTAAAGCAATAGATAAATTTAAAGCAATGAAATTTAATTTTGATAATGAGAAATTAGATTATGCTTTATGTTCTGGATTAACTGCTATTTTAATCTTTGAAGCGGTAGGTAAAAACATGGGCGAACCAAATCGCAAAATTATAGCAAAAGATTTAGAAGCAAATAAGGGTATGATTTTGGATACTTATGAAAAAGATAAAGATAAAATTATACTTCCAGAAGATTTAATTATCGATGACAATGGTAATAGAAAAACTATTACAATTGATGAAGCTGCAACTTTTAATACTACAACTGGAGATATTGGTCCAAAAACGGTAGCAAAATTCAAAGAATTCATTATGAAAAGTAAAACTATTGTTGCTAATGGTCCTCCAGGAATATTCGAAAAAGAAGTGTTCAGACAAGCTACAAATGAAATGATCGAAGCAATGGTTAAAGCGTCAAAAGAAAACGATGCACTTACCATAATTGGAGGAGGAGAAATGGGGGCAGCCGCTTCAATGGCAGGATTAGCAGATCAGGTGTCCTTCATTTCTACTGCTGGCGGTGCGATGCTAGAAATTCTTTCAGGAAAGGATTTGCCAATGATTAGAGCATTAAGGGAAAAAAAACCCTAATAAAATTCCTTTATTTTTTTTTAATTCTTTCTATTTATTCACCAAAAAGGAAAAAAACATTTGTTGTTAAGAAATAGTGGTAGACGGTTTTGATTTTAATAAAATATTTATTTTTTAGTAATATAAATTACTTATTACTAATTTCGACAATTCGAAATTGGGCCAATGGTCTAGCCTGGTATGACGTCCGCTTGACGTGCGGAAGGTCGGGAGTTCAAACCTCCCTTGGCCCACTAAAAAAGGAATAAAAAGATCTGTATTACAATGCCATTAAGAATACGTTGGTTTTCAAAGGAATTTTTTGGAATTGCTCTACTTCTATTAGGGATGTGCGGAATGTTCCAGTTATTTTTTATATTTATTGGTCAATATCTACTAGGTATTGGTAATTATTTTGTTATAGTATTAATTCCTATAGGAATCACAGTAGCATTATTTTTTTCTACAATAATGATTTTTGAAAGTTATGCTCAAGTGGAGAGAAGGGAAAAATTAAGAAGCCAATTTAAAAAATCAGGAGGCAAACGTTCAAAATTGAGGATGTTCTTAGATTTTCCAATAACTAAACCATTATTAATAACTTGTATTGTTTTTCTAGCTATATTTTTTAGCACGTATTATATCTGTGTCTTATTTTTAAGTAATGCTTTGTCATTCTTAACAGCTGAAAATTTAAGCGCCGTAATTTGTTTACTTATTGCTAATCTAATAGAAAAGAAGTACGCTAGAATACAAAAATATTAAAGGATTATTTACAGTAAGCTACTTGAAAATTTGGATGGCAAACTTAAATATTAATATCAAAACATTTAATATATAAATAAGATGATTAATTAATATTAGAAATTTCAAATTAGAATAAAACCTTAAGAAGTTCCTTACTTATACGTAAAAAAAATGGCGAAACTTGAAATTCGATGCCCTTCTTGTTCAGCAAGAGGAAAAATAGAGATTTCAGAAGATGCAATAAAAAATGTTACAAGAGGAGTGTTAGCAGTCAATATAGCTGTAGGTATGATCTGTGAACATTCATTTATTGCTTATGTAGATAGAAATATGCAAATACGGGATTACTTCATGGCAGATTTTCAAATTCAAATACCCACTACTTCATCAGAAACCGTAGCTGAAGACAAGATTGTACCTGAAACTGAATCAATTGATTTTGATTTAATTAGGATAAATATACCTGCCATATTAATTGCACAGGTTATTAGAGCAACTTTTTATGGAAAGAAAATAATAGTAATTTCTGATCTAGAGTTTCTTTATAATCATATTCTTAATTTCTTTAGATATATTATGCAAGATTCGTTTGAAATTGATATTACAATCATTTCAAGTGAAGATTATAAAACTAACAAAAAAAGTTATAAAGACTTTCTAATACTTAAGGATAGGAATATTATCCAAGATAAAGATAAAATTATAGATCCAAAGAAATTAGAAATAGAAAAAACTGTTTCTGAGAAATTTTTATCTGAGTATGATTTGATGACAGGTTTAATTTTAATAAGAAATGAAATCCATAAGGCATATAAATATTCTAAAACTATCGCAGAACTTATCAAAAATAATAAAGAAAAAGTAGTTACATCTAAAATACTCGTTAATGAAATAGCAAGAGTTCACGAGGAAAATATTAAAATTCCATATCTGAAATTCTTAATAGAGATTGTTAAATATTACTTTAATGTTGAGGTTCCTTCTATAGATGGAGTTACTGATCTCTTAGGATTTTTATAAGTATTTTTTTTTCCATAAAACTATTATCTTCGTGAAACAGCCCTTTCACGTTGTTTTATATACACCAAGATAATAATTTGTCTATTAGAATTTTAAAATATAATAAATAAGACATTGTACAATAATGAGGAATTTCAAGAACATAATAATTCAATATCATTAATATAAAATGCACCCTCCGGAGTTTTCATATTGGACTGCTTAATTCAATATCATTAATATAAAATGCGCCCTCCGGGAATTGAACCCGGGTCGCCAGGTTGGCAACCTGGCATACTTACCACTATACTAAGAGCGCATATTGATTTATTACAAATACTTTAAAAAATTAAAATTTAATGATTCTACAAACAAGTTATACAATTTTTGATACAACTTGTTTAATAACGTTATCATCGACAAATTGTTCTAATTCTTGAAGACTGTTAGGTAAGCCTTCTCGCACACCGACTTCTTTACATTCTAGAAAAGACATTGCTGTCGCCATTTTAGAAGTTTTTGCTATATCAAATCCATTTAGAATAGAAATAAGAATACCACTTAAAAAGGCGTCTCCAGCACCCGTTGTATCTTCAACCTTTCCAGCAGTATAAACACCACTATTTACTATTTCTTTTCCATTTGAAATTATAGAACCATTAGGTCCATCTGTTATAGAGATCAATTCTATTCCAAGATCTAAAAAGTGGTGTATCATATGTAGAGTATCTGTTTCACCTGTAAATTCTTGTGCTTCTTCTTTATTTAAAGATACTACATCTGAATTTGATATTAATACTTTTGCCCATTTTGGATTATTTTTTATTATTGACATTGAAGGCGCAGCAAAAACCTTTCCCTGGGTATCTTTAGTTAAAGTGATTGCTTTTTCAATTGCTTTACATCCATTTTTAGAGGTTAAAGATGTCCAGGCAAATGCTTTTATATTTTCAAATAACTCATCTTTTATATCAGAAGGTCTCAATAAATTATTAGCGCCTTTATATGCTAGAATACTCCGGTCTTTACCCCATTCCGTTCTTAAAATTATTGATAAAGCCGTTTTATCTTCATCTGTTTGGATAATATTAGATAAATCAACGCCACGTTTGCTCAGATCATTTAGACAAATGTTTGCAGAAAAATCGTTACCGATAATACCAATATATGTACTTTTTAAACCCAACATTGCACAATTTGCAGCGATATTTGCCGCAGATCCTCCCGGGACAAAACGAACACCTTCTACGTTCAATTTCTTGCTATATTCAATTGCTGTATATTTTTTTACAATATCTTTATCAAAAAGTTCAAATCGTAAAATATCATTAATTTGAATGATACAATCGAGTGTACAACTACCAATTGATATTAAATCCATTTCAGATTATCTCCATTTAAATAAAATTTTGATTAAGAGAATAATTTTAAAATAGAAGAGAGGCTTTTAATAATTTTGCTAAGAAAATCAAATTAAAAAAAAATTTAATTTACTCGTCTGATTTCAGTCGATTTAGTTCTTTTTCTAATTCTGCTATTTTCTGATCGTCAGCTCCTGCACTTGGGAGAGCTACACCCATCTCTACTTGAATTTCTGCATCAATTTCCCCTAAAACTTCGTTCACATCTGTGTCGGTGACAGCAGTGTCTAATGTGATGCTGTCGATACCCTCTGCTGTGATTTCGGCGGTTACGGCAAAATCTTCAACGTCAATATCGATTTGCTTCATCATTTCTGTGATTTGTGGAATAGATAATTGACTCTTCAATGCTGCTACCGACTGTGCAATTCCTGTCATTATTTGTGATACATCTTTAACTGCTTCAGCTTGGTCTAACTTGAATAATAATCCCTCCATATTCGTTCGAAAAGCATCTATTGCTCGAGCTTGCTTTTTTACTTGAAGATAGTTACGTGCATGGAATTTAGATCCATCCATATCACCTTGCTTTCGAAGATTTACTGCCTTATCTCTTGCTAACTTTGCACTCATCTCTAATTTTTTAGACTGGCGCAATAATCGTTTATTAAAAACCTTTAATTTAACACTGGCGGAACGGATATTATCCTTTCCCTTACCTCCAGAGAGCCATTTTGAGATATCTTTTAGAAACCCCATAATCATCCAAAATTATTAGTTATTATATATTATATATAAAAATACGGTATTATATAATTATTTGGAGTCCATTAATTAATTACGGTGTTTAAAGAGTAAATTTGAAATATATTTATAGGATTATAATTCTTACTGATAGCAAAATTAGATTAGTTATAAATATTAAAAATTATATAAGATAAATAATTAGTTCTTAAAGGTTAAATTTAGTATGTCTAGTGTTGATAGCAAGCTTTATCAATATGCTGTTAGGGAAGCAAAAGAAGCAGTTCTTCTTGATGGACAAGGAAAATTTCGACAGGCGATAAATAAATACCAAAGGGCTGCTGAGATATTGATGCAATTCATGAAATACAATAAAAATCCTCAAATGCGAATGTTATGTAAAAAGAATATTGAAGAGTATGTTGATAGAGCTAAAATACTAAAATCACAACTTAGTGGAACGCGACCTACGAGGGTAAGGCCTGCTGAAAGACCAGGTATTTCAAAGGATGATGAATCCAAAGTTGATATGGGAGCTGTTTCTTCGGAAGAACAAGAATTAATTGATATGATATCAGGTACAATTGTAACTGAATCCCCGAATGTAAATTGGAAAGACATAGCAGGACTAGAACATGTTAAACAAGCATTAAGAGAAGCTATTGTTCTTCCAATAATGAAACCAGAATTATTTACTGGAGCCCGAAAACCTTGGTCAGGGATCTTATTATTTGGTCCCCCCGGTTGTGGTAAAACATTGTTAGCTAAAGCAGCTGCAACCGAATGCAAAGCTACCTTTTTTAGTGCTTCATCTGCTGACTTATTAAGTAAATGGTTAGGCGAAAGTGAAAAATTGATCAGCTCTTTATTCAAAGTAGCTCGTTTGAAAGCTCCTAGTTTAATATTTATGGATGAAATAGATTCAATTGCGACTAAAAGAGGAGAAGGATCTGAAAGCGGAGGTGAAAGAAGAGTAAAAACACAACTTTTAAGTGAAATCCAAGGTTTAAAATCCACTCATGATAAACCAATGCTAGTATTGGGAGCCACGAATCGTCCCTGGGATATTGATAATGCAATGTTAAGTAGATTTGAAAAAAGAGTCCATGTGCCTCTTCCAGATTTGAAAGCTAGAGCAGGAATATTTGAAATCCACACTCAAGGAGTAGATTCTGCAGTCTCAGATGAAGATTTCATTGAATTAGCAGTAAGAACGGATGGCTATTCTGGAAGAGATATAGCAAACATATGTCGCGAAGTAATTATGTTACCAGTTCGAGAATTAGATATGAGTGGTCTACTTGAAGATTCTGAGAAAGAAGTTAAAGTTCGGGATATAACATTGAAAGATTTTAAGAAAACACTTAAAAAAGTTAAACCAATGACAAACGAAAGGTTATTAAGGCAATATAATGATTGGGCAGAAGAATTTGGAGAAGTATAAAATTAAAGAGTAAAAATGGAAAAACAAAGAGAAAAACCGGAAGTAGTTCCAAAAGAGCTTAAAGAAAAAGCAGAAAAAGAATTAGAAGAATTAAGAAATGAATTAGCCAGATTAAGAAAATTAAAGAAAGAAAAAGAACAATTAGAACAAAGACAATCAAAAGAAGAAGTTGTTGTAGAACAAAATGAAGAACTCGAGACTAAAAATGTTGAAGTTGACGCTTTAAAATATTTAGAAGATAGTTTCGAAAAAATCGAAGATTTATTGAGCTCTAACTTAGGAGAGATAGATCATAAAGCATTTAAACAACAAGCTAAGCAGATAGAATCAGAACTTCAAATTCTTGAAGAAGAAATAGTAGGGGAAGAAGGACTTGTTGTAAAGGAACTATCCCCCTATGAACAATTATTACACGTTTATCCTTGGCTTGAAGAAGAGAGAAAAAAATTTATGTATACAATGCCAAATAAAAAAAAAAATCAAACTGATTACACCTCTTGGAAGACTGAATGGGCAAAAGTACTTTTTGATTATGCCAGATTTGCTGTTCTGCACATCTTATATATTAGAAATCTTAATTCTGAAAAACCATTTTCTAACTTTACCAATCGAGAACCGTATATAAGAGAAATTGCAGAAGAGTTAGTAAATAGAAATCAAGCAAAGTGGCTATCAAAGAAAAAAATTCAATTAAGAGTTTATTGGAAGTCACTTGAGTTATTCTCAGATGAAATTTATGAATGGGCTTATCAACAAGGAAGATTAGAACCTATTATGATCTATGAAATTAGAGAAGCAAAATCTGAAGATTTCAGTAATCTTCCTTTAGAAGATTTGGAAGAAATTTTTAGAATCTTAGTAAAAAATCGTAAAGCTAAGATTTTTAAATTGGAGGATGGTCAAATAGCTTTTAAAATTACCTTAGAATAATTATAAGAGTAAATTATAGAGATGGGAAAAACCACTGTTTTCCTGTAAGTACAGATTCTCTAAATTTTGCCATCCCGCTTTTTTCGAGAGAATCTAGTGCTCTTAAGGCACGATCTTGAGACCAATCTAAACTAATACAAACATCCTCAATTGTAAGATAATCTTTTTGTTTTGCTAAGTTAATTACTTTAGCTTCGTCATCAGTATACTGAATAGGGAAAAACTTTATCATGATTGCTCCAGATTCCAATTGATATACATCTTCAATTGCTCTTTCTTTCTTCATAAGCTTCATAGCTTTTTCTATATCCTTAATCTCCATATTACCTTTTAATATTCCAGTATTTACTAATTCAAAAACTTCCAATAATGGAATTATTCCTCCTGTTTCTTCTTTAGCCATTAAAACCCTTTGGTAGGCTAGCATCCCTAATTTCTGGTGATCGATTTTAGAAAACTTTTTTAAAACATCATGCTCTGTTATTTGTTCAGTTATAATTTTTGATGATGGAATGTTATATTTTTTCTGTAATATTTTAACTTCCTCTCTTAATTCAGGAGTTAGAGCTAATAATATACCATGTTTTTTAGCTAAATCTCTTAATCTATCTTTAGTAAATTTTTCAACAGCAGCTTTAGCTTGCATGTCTTTCATTTTTATCTCAGCGGCTTTTTTCTTCATTGCTTCCTTCAAATCAATTTCATCTTCTATCTTCCGAATACCCAAGTTTAAACGTCTCTTGCTAATTTTTTAATTAATCTAATGATTAATATAAAACAATTATCTTATTTCTATTTTATTTTAATCACTTATGATTGATACAAAAAAGTTCAGAAAAGCAAATAAAAAGGAAATTGCAATTATCATTAATTCAATTTTAAAAATTTCACCCAAAATCCAATCAATTCTGAATAAAATTAATTACAAGTTCTATATTGCACTGAATAATAAAATTACTAAAAATAATTACCCTTCTATTTTTTTAATCCCTTTCAGTCTTATTAAAAAATTAGTTAATTTTCAGCAAGAAATCAAAGTTATTTCCGCAGGTCTTTATTTAGGTTTTATAAAAAGAGGTAAATTTTACTTAAGCTTAGAAGGAGCAGAATTTCTTCTTAACATGAGTTGTTTTTCAACAAACCACAAGTTGTTTGTTAATAAGAATGGAGAAAAGTCGATTTTATATGGAAATAGAATTTTAAAAAGGATGATAACTAAAATTCCTGCTGAATTAAAAAAAAATTCTTTTTTATTAGTCTTTAATTTAGAAAATGAATTAATTGCTCTTGCGATATCTAAAGTGGATTATAATGGGTTTCAAAAGCTTAATCCAAATGATCTAGTTGCTTTGAATTTAACAGATAAAGGCTATTATTTAAGAGAAAAACAATAAAAAAAAAATTATATTTAATATATAACAGATTGTTAAAACTTTGGATTTCTCTTTATTAAACAGATAAAAAATCCTATAGTATCATGTAAATGGGGGAATAATCTTTGAGAAAATTGTATATCCTCTCTTAGTGTTGACCCAAAAATATTTATATATCCATTTACTCCATATTGCTCTTTAATTTTAACTATAGCATACTCAGAATTACCTTGAAGAGTTTCATGTAAAACTAATTCATTTTCCTCAGGAGCAATTGAACAAGTACTATATAAAAGTTTTCCACCAGGCTTTAATGCTTTTAAACCAGCTGTCAATAATTGTCTCTGTATTTTTGCCATTTTATTAATATCTGCTGATGTTTTACTTTTTTTTCTAGTAGGATCTTCTCTAATTAATCCCTCTCCGGTACAAGGAGCATCTAATAATATTTTATCTGGTTTTACATCTAACTTATTAAGTTCTATGGCATCAAGATTTATTACTATTGAATTTATAATACCTAATCTTCGCAAATTAATTTCTAAAGCAGGAATTCTTTTAGAATTTCTCTCAATTAATAGTAAATTTCCTTTATTGTTCATAATTTGAGCAATATGAGTCGCTTTTCCACCTGGAGCAGCACACATGTCTATTACGGTTTCATCGGGCTTAGGATCAAGAATAATTGCTGGTAGCATAGAAGCAACATTTTGCAAATAAAAATAACCTTGCAAATATTCATGGAGAGAGCCTAAGTTATATGTTCCTTTCAATACTTTAAATCCATAAGAAATCCATTGAATATTTCTTAGTACTAAACCCTTATATTCTAATCTATTCTTTAACTCTTCAGGTTGTATTTTTAAGGTATTAACTCTAATAGAAGGAGTTAAAGGTTTTTCATTTGCTTTCAAAAGTTTGAGAGTATCATTCAATCCAAGAAAATCAATATATCTATTTATCATATATGGCAAATAACCATATTCTTTAGCCAAGTCTAAAACATGATCTTGTTCAGGATTAATACAATATCAACTCAATCAGCAACTATTAATACTTAATATAAAATAATTAATTATATTTGTTATTAATAAATAAGAGCCCAATCGATGCTCGAAGTAGAAATTAAAGTTAGAATCTTAGATCCTAATCTAATAAGAAAACAATTCGAAGAAAACAACGGAGTCTATAAAATATCATTACTCCATGAGGATACTTATTTTAATTTGCCTAAGGGGTTAAGAGACTTCAAAAAAACCGATGAAGCACTAAGGCTTAGGAAAGCTATTGAATTTAATAAAGATAATAGGGAAATTACAGAGAAAATAGTATATTTCATTGCTTATAAAGGAAAAAAAGTTGATACTACAACAAAATCTCGTGAAGAAATAGAAATAAAAATTGAAGATGTTGCTAAAATGAGAAATTTATTGAATGCATTGGGATTTCAAGAGATCTTTACAGTAAAGAAAGAAAGAGAATTATATAAATTTAAATTCAAGAACTATAATATAGTAGCATTAATTGATTTCTTACCTATTTTAAAGCAGCATTTCATTGAAGTTGAAATTATTTCCGATTCAATAGAAAGTTTAAATATTTACCGTGAAATTCTTTTTGATTTTTTAAGTTTGTTTGGAATTAAAAAGGAAGAATCTATCAGAAAATCATATTTAGAACTGATTGCTGATAAGTTTAAAGGGAAGTTCTAGGATAAATTGAGTATAATAAAAATAATATACTCAATAAGGAAATGGAAAATTTATAATCTTGAAATAAAACCTCATTTTATTAGTAATCTGTCGATTCTAGCTATTTTCTTATCCAAATCATTCTTTACTTTTTGAATATCATAATTTTCATATATTCTTTTAATTAGACTTCTCTGAATAGAATTGGATTTTTTTGATACATCTTGAACAAAAATCAAGAAATCATAATAATTTGTATCTATTTTCACTTTAGCTTCCATAACATCTCACTTATAATTTTAATTCCATTTTATTTTTCACTAATAATAAAAGACCTATAAGCGAATAAAAATAAAATGGAGACCAATTTTTAGAGATAAAAATAGCAGAAATAAAGTTCAAATAAAATTAATTATTTACGAGTGCTTCTTTTTGAACGGAATATCTATGGCTTCAATAATCCTTTTCATCGGTATTGCCACGGTAAATAAAAAAAATGGTCGTTCTTTTCTTAACTCTTCCTCTTCAGCTTCAAGCTCATTAAGCTTTTCACTAAATTCATGATAATAATCATGTGCCTTCATATATTGCTCCTTACTAAAAAAGTACATGGAACTAAATCCTTCTTTATTCTCTCTCATTTCTTTTAAACCCATTGAAAGGTCACCCTCAGATGCCATTTTCTCGACAAATTTATAATACATCTCCATAGTTTTTATTAAGAAATTTGTCATAGTCTTAAAAAATACTATTGTTGATTCATCAATAGGGAGTTCAGAGCTCTCTTCATCTATAAAGGCTAATTTTTCAAGATATCCTTTTTTCAAAGAATAAAATTTTGCGGGAATATTTCCTCGAATTTTTTCTTCACGAGAAACTTCAATTAACTCGAGTTTAATTAACTTTTCTAAATGTGGATGTATTGTTGATTTTGATTTTCTTAATTTTTGGGAAATTTCAGAAAAACTTAATTCAGGATATAAATTTAATAAAACAAAAATACGAAATCTGATTTCACTTCTTAATATTTCAATGATAGGTTCTTCTTTATTATTACTCATTTAAATTCATTTTATTTTATTTATTCTTGTATTATATAATACATTCGATATATTTATATTTTTCGAAGGTTCGTAATAATAATAAGATTTTTTCATAATTCGATCATAGATACACTTTTTATTTATAAATAAAATATTCGTGATCGAAACATTTAAATATGAACATTCGTATAATATATATAAAAGCGAATGTTTGAAAAATTAAAAAAATTCGAACAAAAAATTGGTGAATAAAAAAATGGAGAGGAAAAAAATGGAAAATACTAGAAAAGAATTAAAAAGACCATTACCATACGATGGTTATTGGAAACCTATTATGTAATTTTATAATTAATTAAATTTTTTTTATACTCTCTTTAATTTTTCCTTTTAATGATACTCATTCTTTTTTAACTAAATCTTTATAATTATTATCCATGATTTGGGCAATGTATCTGCGTCCTTTAATAATCCACATAATCTTATGCCCTTCTCTAGCCTTTTTACCCCATTCTGATTTTTTGTTGCGATTTTGTTCAATATATCGATACCCAAAAAGATCAACATATTTTACACCACTTGAAAACTTTTTGATAGGGTACTCAATTTCATCTATTTCTACAATCTTTTTTCCTTCAAAAATCGCATTATAAATCTTTAAACCTTTTTCTTTTAAATCTTCCATAATTCAAAACCAAATTAGATAGTTATTATATCTTGGGCAATAATATCTTCTTTCTTTTTATCTTTGTTTACAGAAATTTTAATATCCTGAAGGTTAATGGTTGTTGTAGGAAAATTTTCTCCACAGTTCAACCTACCAAATGTCTTTTTCTTCTCATTTGAAAATAACTTGAAATTAAATTCCATCAAGTCTTTAGCTTCTTGGTTTTTAAACTGCATCATCCATGAAAGTTCATCTAAATTGAGTAACAGTTCATCTAATAAAGTTACTTTTTTCAATTCAGTTGTAAAATATGTATCCTTCACCTGGATTGGAATAGGTCTTCCCCATTCCTGCAACTCATCAATTAACATTAGGAAAAATGCTAAAGGCTGCTCATCAAAAATATAATCTTTTAAGTTAGCTTTAAAATTATGTAATGCAATTGCTCTTGCAGCTTTAATATAGCCATCAAATTCATCATTAGATTTAATTTCCTCGGGAGTACCAAGTCCTTTTAACAGGGAAAGTGCAGAGATTACCCCATGATCCAGCTCTATAGAGCTTTTAAATTCAAATTCAGGATGCCCACTTGGTTGTTTTAAAAAAGTTTGTAAATCTTGAGTAAGTTTTTCTTTTCGATAATATCCCGCTCCTTTCCTTATTAAAGCACGTGCTTCTTTTGATAGTCCTTCTTCAATGATCTTTAAATAATCTTCTTGTTGGCCTTTCCAAGTTAAATTTATTTCAAAAGGAATAAATTCTAAATCTAAAGTGGGATAGCATTTTAATAATTGATTTACAAGAGAATAATTAACTGCTGTGGTCATTTTTCCTAATGGATACCCAATGTCATGAAGCAATCCAACAACCCACCAAAATTTATCTTTTAATAGCTTCTTGTCGAGGTCAATTATTTCAGAAATTAATCCTTCTAAAGATCCTTGACCAAAATCTTGTTCCAACATAAAATCACCTAATACAGCTACACGAAGAGCATGCTCTGTATGATCTCGATAATATTTTTTTACACTTGTACTGTAAAGAAATGCTTCAAGATCGGGTAACGCACGTATGAGATACAAAAGTCCCTCGGATTTAATACCTCTTTCTTTAGAAACATCATAAAGAGCAGATGATAAATCTTTTCGCTTTCCAGTTAAAAAATCCAAATCAAATTCAAAATCTAAACCTTTAATACGCTTTTTGGATTTTGTAATTTCTTTCTCAATAGATTTTGTAATTTCATTCTTAGGTGGTTTTTTATAACTACTAATCATTTTCATAGTAAAGTCTGAAAGCTTTTTTCCAAAAAATCCTAATTTTGCTAACTCTTCCTGTGCAGTAG
Organism: Candidatus Hodarchaeota archaeon; assembly: GCA_048886305.1. Lineage (GTDB taxonomy): Archaea > Asgardarchaeota > Lokiarchaeia > Sigyniarchaeales > SOKP01 > Loki-b32. The sequence goes on along the minus strand of JBHLKV010000055.1, from coordinate 1,917 downwards.
CTAGTTCCTTATCAGCATCTTTGAGTGATTTAGAGATTTCTTCCTTCACATCTCCCCGCAATTCTGAAGGAAGATTCTCTAAGGACATTTCTAAATCTTTCATTAGGTTGCTAAACCATTGACTAAAACTAGTGCTTTGAGAAGAGACTCGGTTTAATATCCATTCATCATTTATTCGGAAATCTGGCAACTTAACTCAATTCATTTAATTTTTTCAAATATATAAATTTAGCTTTAATTAAGATAAGCTTTAATCTTTAATTAAGCTATACTGTCTTTCACTACTTCGTGATGACAGGCAGTAATAGGATAATTTTTTTGAGAAATTAACTTAACATTTTTTAAGACTTCTACAAAAGAAGAAAGGATAACTAAATTGTATTCATTTCCTTTTATTTCCACATTTTCTTGTATACTACAATTATCTGAAATAATAGATCTTGCAATCTTTACGTTTTTTGATATATAGGTTTCATTGTAAATTAATGTTTCTTCAATTTCTGAGTCTTCATCAATATATACATTATCTCCTATTATTACATTGGGGCCAATTTTACAATTATTTTTTATTACAACATTTTCTCCAATAGTACATGGAGGAATTATTTCTACTTTTCCTTTAACTTTAATAGACTCATCAATTAAATTCTTTCTTTTCTCTTTTAAATTTTTTAATAGATCATTCATCAAAAGGAGGTTTCCTTCTAATAATTCGGAGGGGTTGCCGATATCTTTCCAAATCCCACTAATAGGATAATGATAGAGCTTTTCTTTCTCTAAAACTGCAGGAAATACTTCCCTTTCTATTGAAACCTTTTTATTAGGTTCTATGAATTTAAAGATTTCAGGTTCTAAGATGTATACTCCAGCATTAATCGGCATGGGAACGATTTTTCCTTCTGGAGGCACATATTCATCCTTTTCTAAGAATTTTAATATTCTATTAGTATCTTTTTCAGTAATTAAAACCCCATATCTTGAAGGATCCTCAACAATCTTACTGGCAATTGTGCCTATTCCATTAAATTCTTCATGTGTTTTTAACATTTCGCTAAAATCATAATTTAAAATGACATCACCATTTAGCATGAAAAAATTATCATCTTTCAGAAAATTCTCTGCTAGTTTAATTGCTCCCGCTGTTCCCAATGGATGTCTTTCATTTGTATAATGAATTTTGATATCCCATTTCTTACCGTCTTGAAAATAATTTTTTAACGCGTCAGCCATTACGCTTACTGCTAAAACAACTTCTCTAACACCAGCAGATTTTAATAAGAGTATTTGACGTTCTATAACCGGTTTATTAACAACTGGAATCAGAGATTTAGGAATAGTACAAGTCAAAGGTCTTAATCGTGTTCCCCATCCGCCTGAGATAATAACTGCTTTTGTCATTATTGAGAATTCTTTTTAGATATAATGAATTAAACTTAGATTATTTTATAAAGAAATTAAAATTAAAATTAAAATTTAATCTATAAAAAAAAGAAAAAAGAAATTGTTTCTTAAAATTAAATTTACTTTTTAAATAGTGGATCTGCTTCTTGTAATATACGTCTTTGAACTTTTCCCATGATATTTTTAGGGACTTCATCAATGAATTCTATAATAGCAGGACATTTCCATTTGGTCATATTCCTTTCAGTCCAAGCAATTAATTGTTCTTCAGTAATTTTACCTTTATATTCTGGCTTTAATGCAACCCACGCTTTTGTTATTTCACCAACTTTCCCTGCAGGATCTGGTAGACCTGCTACTGCTGCTTCTGAAACTGCTTCATTACTCATTAACATCGTTTCAACTTCAGCTGGAAAGACAGAATGACCTGCTACTTTAATTAATTGTTTCTTTCTATCCCTTAAGGCCACAGTTCCATCCTCATTCATAAAACCAATGTCTCCTGTTAGAAGCCAT
>JBHLKV010000054.1:0-15413 GCA_048886305.1 Candidatus Hodarchaeota archaeon | reverse complement strand
AATAAAGAAATATGGAAGATTTGGTTGCTTTTTCTGTGATGATTTAACAGCTGAACATGCAGACATTTCAGTAGGGTCTATTGGTTCTGAACCTGGGTGGTCAACTGTAATTGTACGTACTAAACAAGGTGCAGAATTTTTTCAAAAAGCATTAGATCTTAATAAGATAACTAAAAAAGATATAGAAGAAGATAGCAAAAGTGTTAATGAACTGAGGAGAGTGGCTAGGTCTAAATTAAAAAATTACGTTGATCAATGTCCCGTGAAGATGATTGAGCAAGATCCAAAAATTAGAGTAACTAATTTCGAAGAAGTGCCAAAAGGATTAACAACTGAATTAGTTAAACTAGAAACTAATAGATGCTTACAGTGTGGATTGCCACTTTGTGTTACTGGTTGTCCTGTTAATATAAAAATACCTAAATTTATTAAACTTTTAAAACAGGAAAAATATATTGAGGCTCTCTACAAAATCAAAACAGATAATTTATTACCAGCCATTTGTGGAAGAGTTTGTCCTCAAGAAATACAATGTGAAAAAACATGTTTATTAAACTCTCTTGGAGAACCGATTGCAATTGGTTATTTAGAAAGATTTATTGCTGATTGGGAGAGAAAAAATAAATTAAAAGAATGTCCCGAATGTGCAGCTCCTAAAGGCATGAAAGTTGCAGTGATAGGCTCAGGTCCTGCAGGCTTAGCATGTGCTGGAGAATTAGCAATGAGAGGTTATGATGTTACAATTTTCGAAGCATTCCATGCTGGAGGGGGAGTATTAACGTATGGTATCCCAGAGTTTAGGTTGCCAAAAGAAATTGTAGAAAATGAAATTGAGACACTGAAGATGCTAAATGTAAAAATAGAGTATAATGCAATTATCGGAAAAACTCTAACACTTGATGAGTTAAAGAAGATGGGATTTAAAGCTTTTTTCATTGGGGTTGGAGCGGGACTCCCTATCTTTCTGAAGGTTGAGGGCCTAACTCTTAATGGAGTTCTTACTGCTAATGAATTCTTAACTAGATCAAATTTAATGAAAGCCTACAAGTTTCCTGAATATGACACACCTATTAAAGTTGGTAAAGTTGTGACTGTTATTGGAGGAGGCAACGTTACTTTAGATTCAGCTAGAACAGCATTAAGGTTAGGTGCAGAGAAAGTAATTGTAGTTTATAGAAGATCTGAAAAAGAAATGCCAGCAAGAAAAGAAGAATATCATCATGCCTTGGAAGAAGGTATTGAATTTCAATTTTTAACAAATCCAGTCAGATTTATAGGGGATGAAAATGACAACGTGAAGCAAATGGAGGTTATTAAAATGCAATTAGGAGAACCCGATGAATCTGGGCGTAGACGACCAATACCTATTGAAAATTCGGAATTTTTAATTGATACTGATACAATTATTATAGCTATTGGCACAAGAGCAAATCCGGTTCTTACAAAATCTATACCGGAACTAAAATTAAACAAATGGGGATATATTGAGACTAACGAAAATGGACAGACTAATTTAGAAGGATTATTTGCCGGTGGGGATATAGTTACTGGAAGTGCTACTGTCATATCTGCTATGGGTGCAGGAAAAAGTGCAGCTAAGACAATAGATAATTATCTAACCAAGAAATACTTAAAGAATCTCCCTATACTAGATTAAAAAAAGGAGTAATAAAAAGAATAAAATTTATCTATTTTTCACGCCATTCCTGGCCACATCGACCACAGCGATACTTCTTTCCATAAACACGAGGATAATCACTAATTATATTTGTTTTATCTGTTGATTCATGAATCATATTCATATTTTCTTCTCCACAGCTAGGACATTTCCTTCGCCCTTCAGTTTTCTCAATAGTTAAAATATCATCTGGTTTTTCTGACATTTTTATATGATCAACTCATCTCTTTTTAATAATATTATAATTTACCTTAATATAATTTATTTAATAGATTTTAAGATTTTCTATTTTTTATGTTAAATAATTTTTTAGAAAACTCTTATTTACTTAATAAGTTCTCTTCCATAAACTTTTGCTTGCTCAAACAATTCAGGTGTAGAATATTGGAATTTAAAGATGAAATCATTTAATACTTTATTGTAAATCTCTGAAATATCTTTTTCTTTATTATGGATTTCAAAACAATATAATATATTTAACTCTTTTGCCTTCTTAATCAAATTAAACCTGCTAATTCTCAATTTATTTGAGGAGGTCCCTTTTAGTATTTGATCTACATCCATCCCTGCTAGAATTGATAATCCTTGAAATAGAAAAAATTGGCGAAACTCTTCAAAGATCTCTTTTTCAAATTCTTTTATTGAGTTCAAATCGTTTAGATTTATGATTATAATTAAAACATCAAGCTTTCCAAAATTTATAGATTGCTCTGAAATTACTTCTATAAGATTTTCAGCAGGAAATACTTTTATCTTAAAAGGAATCCCTTTATGAATTAATAAAACTTCAAATTTTTCATCAGAATGATTCTTTTCTATCGCTAAATCGTCTAAATAGTTTAATAAAAGCTCCTTTCCAGAATTGCGGTTTCCAATGAGCCCAATACGAAGACTATAGCTAATTTTCTTCAATTAGTCTCTTTCCAAAAATAATAATTGCAGTTCTAAATTTATTATTAATTATAAATCATTTTCTTATAAAATCTTGATTAAATTTATCATTGATTTAAAATATATTAGAATCTAGTTAGAATATGCTAGTTGTTTACTTAGAGTTAATTCTAATGGTCTTTGTGTGGAGTTTTTCATTTATTATTGTAGATATCTCTGTTGATTTCATCCCACCATTAGCTATTGCTTTTTATCGGTTCATTATTGTTTCAATTACATTTTTAATAGTTGATATTTATAAAAAAATTAGCAAATATGGGAGTTCTAGTAAGAATATTAAAAATAATACTAGTCTACAATTTTCTAAAAATGATTGGATTTTAATAGTAATAGCAAGTTTTACTGGGATTTCATTATTTTTCTTAGCTCAATATTATGCAATTGAATTAATAGGTCCCTCACTTCCAGCTTTATTTGTTTGTTTATTAGCTCCTGTACTCATAGCTTTATTAGCATTAATTTTCTTCAAAGAAAGATTGAATATACAAAAAATACTGGGGTTCATAATAGCCACAATAGGAGGTTTTTTATTAATTACTGGAGGAAATCTAAATACTTTATCTCCTGAATCTCCAAATTTTTTGGGTTATCTCTTTGCTTTGATAACTCCAATATTATGGTCAATTTATTCTACAACGACAAAAAAAATAGCAAAAAACAATTCAAGTTCTAGTATGATTATGAATAAATATATTGCTTATTTCGGTACAATAGAAATAGCTTTTTTTCTTATGATTAGCGGAGAACTCTTAATTTTTATCGTCAATTACCTAAATCTTATTTTATTTCTATGTGCCTTATATCTAGGTTTAGGTTGTTATGTATTAGGTTATTATATTTGGCAGAATTCACAAAAACTTTTAAAATCGTCAAAAGTTGCCTCATTCTTATATATTGAACCTTTTCTTACACTTTTATTTTCGTTTTTACTCCAAAGAAGCGAGACGATTCTTATATGGAATATAATAGGTGGAGTAATAGTATTAATTGCTGTTCTTATTATTCATTATGAGAAAAAAAAAGAGATTTAGGAATTATTCTAATGAGAGGATTTTTTTCATCCATTTTGGCATTATGAATCCAATATAATAGAATGTACTTGCAAGAAGCATAAATGATCTAAAGACTATCAATGTTATTGGCGTTAATGGAATAAATCCATCACCTATAGCTCCAATTGCAAAGAAGTTAAATGAAAGTAATAAGAATCTACCTTTCCAGCGAATTGTTGGATCTTTTACTTTTAGCGAAGCAATAGAGAATTCATTTCCAGTTATTGTACTTACTAATAAAGAAAAAGCTAAGAACACTAAGACAAAACCTTTAAAATCGATATCGATCGCATTTCTCTTAATACCAATAATGTCCTCTACAGGCGCTCCCGGAGCAATGAATAGGAAAAATAGCAGATATATATAAAAAACGATTGAAAAAATTATTACACCTAACGTAATTATCTTTTTCTTATTAGGATGCAGAGCTGGCAGATATATTTGGAGCCAAGCATATAGAGCAAAAGGAACGCTAATTGTGCCTAAAAGAACATAAAAAGGATATTCAAATACTTTACCTGTAATTACCCAATATAAAAATCCCAAGCCACTAGGATACCAAGGTGACATTGTAAATATAACTGCAAAAAAGAAATAATAAAGTATTTTCTGTTTTTCTTTTATCGCCTTGTAGAGTACAATTGTTCCATAAAACCAAGCTATAAGTACCGAACTAAGTCCTAATATCCCAGAAAGTCTAGTAAAATCATCCAAAGTTTCAAAAATCATAAAAATCACAATAATAATTTAAGATTTTTATTTAATTATAAAAAATTCATAAAAGTTACTATTAATAAATATTCTTAAAACGTTGATGATCATAAATTAAGATTTTTTGCCAAATTATCAAATTAAAAACTATTTTAAAATAGTTAAACATTTAAAAGTATTTAGTATGAATAATGAATTAGGTATTAATATGAATGAAAAATATGATATAATTGTAGTTGGTGCGGGATTTGGTGGTCCTATTGCTGCCAAAAAGTGCGCAGATGCCGGATTAAGGACACTGATGATAGAACGATCACAGAATGTTGGAGATAAAGTTATTTCTGGATTAACTATCCCTTTTTACGGTTTTCTGTTTGGACCAGAATTTATCAGGGATGGTAACCCTCCTTTTGAAAGACCCGCAGATGGAATAATTAATTATATAATTAAAGATATAGAAAAGGGAAAGATTGATATAGACAACTCTTTAAAAGTCCCAAAACCTTTTTCACCAATAATCGCATTTGGTTACAATACTTATTGTAAACCATTTTGCGAATGGGAAGCTAAGAAAGCCATTGAAGCTGGAGTGGAATTAAGAACATCAACCACAGTAGTTGATGTAATAAAAGAAGACGGATATATCAAAGGTATCATAACAGATAAAGGAGAGAAAATTAGGTCAAAGATTGTTGTTGATGCAGAAGGTTCTCAAGGTTTATTGGCAATTAAATCTGGTGTGAGAGAGAAATATCCTCCTGAAACAATTTCCTTAGCTGATACCTACGATTATGAAATGTCAAAAGAAGATATTGATAGAATTTTTGGTTATTCAGTAAAAATGTGCTGGGGATGGGACGAGCAAAAAATAGCTCCTCCTCTTGGGTATGGTAACGGATTAATGGTCTGGCCTTATAGAGAAAGTCTTCACTTTATGCAAGATCAATGTTTAAGAACAGATCAGAAGTCAGTTCCTAATCTAAAAAAATTATTTGATGAATATCATTTTAATATCACATCAAATTTACCATGGTGGAAAAATAAAGTAGCTCCTCGAGCTAAATTGAGAGCAAGAATGTGGGAAGGATTTGAAATTTATGTTGGTCTTAACAAAAAATTACGAAATACGCCTAATCATATAAATGGAATGATTCTAATTGGGGATGCTGCTGGTCTTGAAAGTACAGAACTCTGTGATGGTGTACCAGCAGCTTGGTTTTCTGCAGAAATAGCTGCTGATGTAGCTATTAAAGCAATAAGAGCAAATGATCTTTCAAAATCATTTTTAAAAAAGTATGATGAGCGAATAAAAGCACATTCCATTATCCAATGGTCCATTTCAGGTACTAATAGATATAATCTACGAATAGCACAAGAGCAACATAGTTTGAAGAAACTAAAAAAAATTATATATAATGGTTGGGGTTTAGGCTCACTTACTCATTTCACTACTCCATTAATTAAAATGGCCATTTTATATCTAGAAAAGGATCCAAACATTATTTCAAAATGGATAAAGATGTATTTCAGATATTTTCAAAATTGGTTGCATGAAAGCTATGATTATTCAGAAAAGAAAGAGCTAAAAGTTCAATCACATAATAAAATAACGGTTAATGAATTATTTTTCTTATCTATACTTAAATTGATAAATTCTTTTGTAAAACTTTCCAGTCGTTTATTTAAATGGTTTATTCACTCATTTTCTAATGCTGCTAATAAGTTTATGAAAATTATCTTATCATTTATTAAACCGTTTTATTTATTTTTATTGAAACTACTAAATCCTTTAACTGAGAGGCTAAATAAAAAGTTAATACATTTCGTTGATCATGCGAATCCATTAATTTTCCAAGAACCAATAAAACGAAGAGGGGGATAATATGGTCAAAAATTTCGAAGAATTTCCAGGAATTGATTGGATTGAGGGTACAGGTGAATTTATCATGATTCAGGAAGAGATATGCACAGGATGTGCGAATTGCCTAAAAGTATGCTTAGCAGACTGTTTTGAGATCATCAACACAAAAGCTATTATTAAAAGTCTTGATAAATGTATGGAATGCGGAGCATGTTGGTATGTTTGTACAGAAGGAGCTTTAATATTTAAATGGCCAAGAGGCGGTACAGGATATAAAAGTAATTGGGGTTAAAATTTGATTTTTGAATTTAAATATTAATCACTAAATAATATCAAAATATTTAACAAGAAAACATATATAGATATAATTTATATTAGATTCAAAACAAATTTTCAAATAATTCAAATTTTGAAGGTGAATTATTATTAGTCGAAGGTATTATGCTAAGGGAAAAAAAACTCGAGCAAAAGGTGAGGCTTTTACTCAAGATCAAGTAGGAGAAGAAAAAGAACGGTATTTAATCAGTATTGAATTGATGAGCTTAAAAACTTTAAAAGATTATGATATTTTAGGATGGCGTGGAGAATTCTACTTTAAGATGGACGGTCCTAAGGTTTTTAAAGCTAGATTCCCCAATAAAGGGACGATTAAATTACAGAAAAACCAAGAGTTTGTATCGAGAGCAGACATGTCTCTTTGGAGTCAATTCAAAACAGTTCGAGTTGAAGACCCCGCAGTAGAAACAATAAAAGTTATTCTAAGAGAAAAAGATCATTTGAAAAAGGACCAAGTTGTTGCAGAAGAAACATTTCAAATAAAGTTGCCATCAAAAACACAATACGTTATTTTACAAGATGAAAAAGAAAGAACTAAAGCAAAACTTCGCATTCAGGCAACTAGAACAAGATATTAAATTAATTTTTTAACCTTTTTTTATTTTTCAAGATATCCCTATAATAAAAATCTCTCATATTCAGATTTACATGGATAATTGTCAGTTTATCTAAAAATAATTCTCTCCATACTTTAAAAATTGAGACTTGATCTGGTTTTTCCAGTATTTGTCGGATAATTCCTTAAAACTCCATCTTTACATCGAATCTGTCACTCGATTTTTTTTAAATAATTCTCGATTTATTGGCTTTAACATCATTATGGACACTGAAATTAGCCATGCTGATAATGAAAACATTAGTAACCATTCCCAGAAGGGGGCCCATTGCCATAATGGTAAATCTACCCAAAATTCGTCCTCGTACCATAGATATGGAACAGTATAGAAAAATCCGAAAAATATTGGTGTTAAAATCCATGTATTTATACCTAGTAATATTCTTGCAGTAAGAGTTTTTTGAATTCCAATTTGATCCTTTAAAATATCAGGAAAAATTATAAATTGGGATGCTACTAAAATTCCACTAATCATGAAACATGTAAATGCGAAATCTGCTACAATATCGTGCCAAAAGTAATTAGGGATAGGAGGTCCTAAAATCTCATCTAAGGACGCACCTACATCTTCAGATATTACTCCTGTCAAAAATAATCCACACATTGCAATTATAAGAAAAAATAATGTTAGATTACCTAAAATTTTTCTTAAAATTTTAGATTGATCTCCTATAAGAATATTCCGAATATAAATTGCTACAGGAATCATGAGTAGAGATGTTTGCATCATTCCATAATTAATAATTATTGGCATTGGAGTTAGATCTTGATTACCTAAATCACTTATATAGTTAATAAGAATATTAAACCCAGCAGGATCAAAGGGAGGGCCTTCCGGATCTAATTGACCAATTAAGATTCCTAATACAATGCTAGAAGTCCAAACGATTATCACACTAATTATACAAAACTTCACTACTTTAAGATTAGTCAAAAGTCTATAAAATCCATTTATCCTTTCTTTTAATTTCATTCTTTACCTACCAATTTTTCAAGTATAAAAAGATATTCATTTCATTACATATAAAAATATCTCCAAAAATCGTAATTTTCTCTTCAAGTTAAATGATAGATTAAATATCATAAAAATAGAGCTATAGAAGATATATGTAACAGTCATAAGATAGATTTTTATACCTTTAAAAGGAGATTTACCTTTAAATAAATAGAAATCGTAGCTTCCACAATATTCCTTATCTAAATTAAATTTTATAAAAAAAATTTTTCATATTTAGATTTACATGGATAATAATCGGTAACCCAGAACTCCTTTTTTAATGGTAATACAATTGCAGAGCCAAGTGTACCAAATCTTCCAGAATGCGTACATACGGTAAAATCATCTGGTTCTCTATTTTCATGATCACTTAAAATCATTTTAATGGTGTCCATAGTAATTTGCCCCTTCTTTTCTGTTAATAATTCAATTTCTCTTTTATACCGTCTAATAGGAGATTCTATTGGTGAAATATCCATATCGTCCATTTTAAAGCGTACATAATCAGGTAAATTTGCATCAATAAGCTCATTAGTTTGATAGTGATTTGTATGAGCTAAGATTCCTTCCTTAGGGCGTCTAATGGCATGGCGGGTACTTGTCGTTTCTATAACACACGTGTCTCCAGAAGCGTCCATTAGTCCATAATGACATCCGTTTGCTCTACAACTGAAATTAGTAATAAAATCAATAGCTTCTTGGGTTGTTGCGCAAGTTTCTAACACTTCTTGTACAATAAACGTACCAGGAACTCCTCTTAGTCTAAAATCAATGGGCTCCTTTTTCCAGGAGCGACCATAGTTATAACCAATTGATAATCCCTCTTCATTTATTCCCATATGACTGCCAGTAAGAGGATATTGCGTGAAATTTATATTCTTATAACCTTTTTTAGGTGTTTCTTGGCGAACTACTTGGAATGGTTGGAGGACATTGGGGAAATCATAATTACGTCCAAATATCATTGAATTATCCGAAGTAGCTTTAGAGAGTGCAAAAATCATTGAACATGCTTGAACTGGTGGATTTTTATAAAGAGACTTAGGGTTTCCTGACATAATTTCAATAAAATGGCTTCCATAAAGTACATTTCCTTTAATATCAGCTCCTTTACTAAGAGCTATCATCTTATTATACTGATTTGGAAGACGTTCTTGTAAAGGCTTTTTGATATTTTTCTTACCCATAATACCTAAAGCAAGTTTAATTATTGAGAGGGGTATTAATTTAGAGGTCACTTCAGAGAACATTTTTGAATGAAAAACAACATCAAACATATTGTGTATCTTATCCTTCAATTGTTCTCCCTGTTGGAAGCCCCTTTCCGCATGATCTCCTGCAATTTTAATAAAATCAACCATTTTTGATCCAATCTTATGAATTAGAATTTTTTCTGAAATTAGGAATAGAAAAAAGAATTATAATTTCCTCTCTTGCATTCTTAATAATATAATTGCTATTATAACTATAGATAATGCTACAATTATTTGAATTATGCCAATACCTGGAAGATCTTCTCCAAAAAGATCTCCTAAAGCCAATGAAATCACCAAAGTAGCTAATTCAAATAAAGCAAGGTAATTAAGTATTGCTAAAAATTTATTTTCTATTGCCGATGATTTAGTATTTAGAGTGTTCCTTTCTCTATTTAATGATTTCCTAATTCTGGCGATTACATCATCAGTTTGTTTTGAAAAAGTGAAACCATCCAACTTATCTATCATTTCATTGAACATACTTGTTTTAAATGTACTTGTAAAGAGAAGACGCGTAATTTTTGAGATGATTATATCTTTGTTTAATTCGAGAATAATTCGGTTTAATTCTGATTCAAGTGATTCTAGTCTGTCAATTTTTTCCTTTAATGTTAATTGTTCTTCCATTGCTCTAGTTTCTGAGATAACTTTATCAAACCTCTCTGCTACCACGAGTATATTCTCCATATGCATAAGTATTAAAAACCTTTGTACATTGCCAACCTCTGGAGCAAAGATCGTATCTATTAATAAATTTTTCATAGAATTAGGATCTAAAAGACCTGGACCAGGGATTACAACGTTGCCAGCATGGGTAATCATTACAAACTCATCTTTATAAGGCGATAAATTCTTTAAATTTATTTGGTCTCGATAAGCAATAGGATCTAATTCACGATATTTATCTGTTCTTAAAGTTAAACTTATAGAATATCTAGCATTTTTACCAATCTCTTTACCAATAAATCTATAATCAGCCCTACTAAAATCAGGTTTAGCATCCCAAATAATCCATGTATGGTGCCAAGGTTCTAAAACAGATTCCAATTTTGGTTTTTCAGGGAAATTCCCTTTTTTTAATAATTCTATAACCATATCTCTAATTTCAATAAATCTTTCTGTAATTGGAGTTCCTGTACTTTGAAGAATCATATTTTCTGGTTGAGAAATCTCAATGAATTCTTCAATTTTATGGAAATTTTCAAAAATAAGCTCGCAATGGATTACGAGGACTGAACCATAATGGATATGTCCTTCTAATCTTATTTTTCCTACAATATTTGGAACAGTTGCGCATGAAAATCTATCAGAACCAATTTTAAAACATATAGGAGCATAAAAATGTGATTGACTTGAAATCCATTTTAACGGTTGATGACATTTAAATTCAGTTTTTCTATTTTTAATCGCACAATGATAAGCCTCATATATTTTTAAAGAATTCTCATTTTCTAAAAATTTCCTAACATCAGGTAAGTCAAAATAAAGGCCTAACTCATAAAACTTCCAGAACACAAGAGTTGTTTTAAATGTATATTCTTGTTCAGTAGTATATGACATTTTTAATCATAATAAGTTTTATCTAATTCTAATCATATCATAAATTTAAAATATTCTACTTACGTGTATTAGAATTTTAACTTTTTGTAAGAAAATAAACATATAAAAATCATTCTATGTATTATGACAATTATACATATGATTTAGGAGATATAGAAACTCAAAAATATATGAGTGATTCTAATGGTTTTAAAAGATAGGGGATTTTTTAGAATTGATATTGAAATTGCTAAATCTAAAGATGCTTTCGGTGTATATAATGCACTTAAGGAAAACCTAATTGAAATAAATGATTTCGATAAGATCTCTAAAGAACAGAGAAAATATTTAGAAAACCGCGGATTTCTAAGAAAAGAAGTAGATATAAAATATTATGAGGAACTTATCGAAGATTCGAAATGTGATATTTACATTGCAAAAAATATGGATGGCGATATTATTGGTTTTGCCAGTATTCATAAAAATAAATATAATATTGCAGATTTTCGTACAACCTTAGATAATTTATATACTGATCATAAAGAAATAGAAGAACTCCTTACTAGCAAGGAAAAAGAATTCGCATATTTGGACCAAATAAGTATAGTACCAGATTACCAGCGTAAAGGAGTTGGGACAGCTATCCTAAATCAAATTTTAACAAATACAGTAGTTCCAATTGTCGCGTTTATAGTAGAAGTTCCTCTTGCTAACAAAGCTTCAGCTCGTTGGCACGAATACAATGGATTTGAACGTGCTGCTAAATGCGATGGTATATACAAAGAAAAAAAATTCCAATGGTGGATTTACATTCACTGGAATTATAAATATTAAGAAAAACTATAAATTTTCATTTTCTTCAATTTCAGGATGTTCTACAAGGGACTCAATAATATTAATTATATCTTCTGCTAATTCATATCTTTCTGGACGATATTTTTCACGGGTTAATCTCTTTTCTACTTTAATTGGCGTTCCAACCTTTACTTTCAATCCATCTCCTGTGAACATATTTAAAATTTTTGTTTTTTCAGTAAAAATCGCAACTGGTATTATTGGTGCATCACCTGCTACTGCAAATTTAATTATTGCTGCCATTGATTTTATCTGAACTTCGCGATCCAATTTAGCTTCTGGTGTCATCGCAACGAGATCACCTTTTTCATTAAGAATTTCAAAAACTTTGTCTATTGGTTCAGTATCTTCTTTACTTTCAGTACTCCTAATCATTCCTAGTGATTTAAGAACAGGTCCTGCAATTGCATGTCTCATTAATTTCGGATCTAGCATGAAATGAATCTTTCTTCCAGTTAATTGACTTACAATAAGCATATCACGCATAATATTCTTACTAACTGTTGTTAATATCGCTTTTCCCCTGGTAGGAATATTCTCATCACCTTCAATATTTAAGTTTGTAAAGGCTTTTAAGAATAATCCACCTATGCCTTTAACAGCGGCATAAAGAAAATCGGTAGCAAGTGCTTTTGTGTCCAACTTGTCCTTTTCTTCTGAAACTGGTGTGCTTTCTTCCATTTTTTCTTTACCTCTATTTATAATTTATCTATAAAATCATTAACCTCTTCCATTCTTTTTTCATAATATTCTTTTAAATCTTTTTCTGAAACAAATGTGGGTATAACTTTTTCAGTATAAAGATCAAAAATAGTACTTAATTTTGTTTTATGTTTAAGAGTCTCGAAAAACTCCTCTCCTAATTCTTTAATTTGTTTTAAAAATTCTGACATTTTTATTGACACCTCAATATTAAATCATTTCGGTCCATTTTCCACAACGAGAGCCCCATCTTGCTATTACTTGTTTTTCTTCTGCAAGTCGACATTCTACTATCTCACAGTTGTTTGGGCAATCACCACAATTAAATGCTCTCATTTTAAACTCAATATCTGCAACGTGAAGCCCTCGAAACAATGTTTCTGTTGGATGTTCTAAATAGTAATCTCTCACGAGGATAGCCATACCCAAAGCTCCCATTAAAACATTATATTTGGGAACTATTACTTTACATTCTAGATGTCTTTCAAACGCTTGTATAATGCCTATATTGTATGATACTCCACCTTGGAACACAACGGGTTCAGCTAATTCCTTCCCTTTTGATAAGTTATTCATATAATTCCGAACTAACGAATCACACAATCCTGCGATAATATCTTCTTTAGAATACCCTGCATTTTGCTTATGGATCATATCTGATTCTGCAAATACAGTACACCTTCCCGCAATACTTACTGGATTTTTCGATTTTACTGCGTAATCTCCAAATTGTTCTATTGGAATTCCTAACCTTGCTGCTTGATGATCAAGAAACGACCCCGTCCCTGCTGCGCATACACTGTTCATTGCAAAATCTACAATAATTCCATTCCGTAGAATAATAATTTTCGAATCTTGTCCTCCAATTTCTAGAATAGTCCTTACATCAGGGTACAAAGACTGAGTAGCTACTGCGTGCGCAATAATTTCTGTCTTTGCAAGATCCCCCCCAACAATTGCTTTTGTTAAATACCTTGCTGAACCAGTAGTGCCGCAACAACGTATTTCGTATTCTTGTAAATTTTCATTTTGTTCTATTTTTTTTCTTAAATCTTCCATTCCTGCCTTAGCAGAATCAATAGGAGATCCTCTATTACGTAAAAATACGCTAGTAAGCACATTACCATTGAGGTCCATTAGAACAAATTTACAAGTAACACTTCCTATATCAATTCCAAGAAAAGCATCAAGCTTCCCATCTTTTTTAATGACTTTATCTTGTTCTTTAGCTTCTACCATTTATTTCACAAATCTTACATTTGAATTAATTGAACACATTCTTGAAAAAAATGTGATCCATTAAATTTATAGAAATTCTTCTTTTGGTCTTCAAGGGAAATTTTTTCAATTCCCAATTTATGCTTACGTCTTGAGTCCATTAGATCAACAAAAGCTTCTAATCTCGTCCTCATACCCTCGGTTCCCGAATGTTCATCGAAAGAGAAGTATATAATCGGGAGATCATATATTTTCTTGAGTTTATTAGTAATTATTGTCCTTGCGACCACCTCTGGCATACATGTAAAGGGATAACAATGAACAGCACCGTCAAAACCACTGTTGGCCCGGTCTATATACTCACCAAGAACCCACTGACACTCTCCCCCAATATCCATTGGAATGTAAGGGCGAGAAAGATGTTCTAACCATTTTCGATGAAAATTCAGATGAAATTTATGCGAAACCCAATCCCATAAACTCATATTCTGATGTACCTCCACGCCCATCTCTCCAAGCTTACGTCTAATATCTACATTAACATATGGTTCTAAACTTATATGAATCTCGCCAAATATGGCTACTCGTAAAGGAGTTCGTGAATTATCGACATCAATATTGTTAAAATCTTCTTTAATCACTTTTTTAAAATTCCGTAATTCCTTCAGAGTATTAGCTTGATCCAGTTTTTCTAACACTTTATTTAATACTTTAGTAGTATCTCCTTGATTTCGTTCATATGCACGGAACAGACCTTCAGCAGTTTGAATGTCCTGCAAAAGCTTTGCTTTTTTCAAGAAAAAAATAATTGCTTTTACAAATCTAGGATAAGCGAACAAACCACTTTTACTACTAACTTGTTGGAGAGTCTTGACCCATTTAAATTCTAGTAAATCTGCTTGATCTAATGGAATTACTCTCACATTTTTATAGCCCATATCATGTAAAAGCCGTTCTTGGACAGCATGATAAAATCCAAAACGACATGGTCCACAATCGATTGCCATTACTAAAGTATCAGCACCTTTTTTAATAGCATTCACAAAATCCCCGAGTGTAGCCTTAAATGGGAAGCATACGAATTCAGGGCTATATTTTACACCGATTTTAATTGCCTCGCGATTCGTGGGATCTGGTAATATAACTTGAATTGATGGATCTAGGTTCTCGAATAACGTTTTAAATGCCACCCAATTCGGACCCATATTCGGGAAGGAAAGAATCATATGTATATGAACTCCTTACGTCTTAAATGATTATAATCGACATTTACTTAAATAAACTTTTGTTTAAATAACAAAGCAAACAATAAAAAATTACCCATTATAAACAAATTATCAAAAGTATGAATTCCTTTATTAAAAATCTCAGTTATAATTAATAAAATATGAAATAAAGCTTTTTCAAGACACTCGATTTCCGAAACATAAAGTAAATTCAGAAAAAAAATTGTAGTTCTCAAAGGTTAAAAAGAGATCCGATACTAAAAAACGAATTTCTGGAAAAAAACTCGAGTCCATTCTTAACGATTAATCCTCCATCTAATTTCTTTGTTGGATTCAGTATTGTTAAAACGAATGACCAAATGGTAATTCCATCCTTTAAGGTCTCTTTAAATCTCTCGATTTAAATCTCTCGATT
>JBHLKV010000053.1:0-15461 GCA_048886305.1 Candidatus Hodarchaeota archaeon | reverse complement strand
AAATCCTATAAGTATACCTAATGCTACTTGTCCGATTCTTGCTCCTATAAATCCACCTATTACTGCTCCAATTATTCCTGTAATAAGAAGAAGTAACAAGATAAAATACTTCGTCTTTGCTAGTTTTGCTAGTATCATAAAAATTGTAGGAATTAAAAACCCTACACCAAATCCTATCAATGCTACAACACCAGCACCAATCCAAGACCACAAGCTAAACCCATAAATAAAACCTATGATTGCTCCGATCACCCCAATAATAAGAGAAATTATTAACCAAACCTTTGTCCCCGATCGTTTACCCGTTTTAATTGTTCTCTTATATTTACTAAAACGTTTGATCTCTTCTATTGAAGGTACTGGTGTCGTTTCGAAAATAGCATGTTGATTTCTCGTGATACTTTCATCCTTATTTAATTTTGATTCGTGACACGCCCGACACTGCCCAGAGTACAACTTATACTCATCTTCTGGAGTTTCTGCTCCACATTTTTTACAAACTGGCATTTTTCTCTACTACTATTAAAATCTAATTTATTTTGAATAATTATATACATCTCACTAATATAAATTATAGAGTAGTTATTTACCACTAAGAAGTAAGTTTTACTACTATCTTTTTATGGTTTACTGGTGATAATCGAAAAAACCTTCTTTTTCATAATCTTGTTTTTTAATTTAGTTTTTTTCTTTAAATACTTCTCATTCAACTATCCTCTAAAATTATATATAAAGGAAAAGTAGAATGATAACTCATATACCAAAGATATTGTATGAAAATAAGATAACAGAAGTGTTGGACGAGATTCGATATAATTATGGCAAACTAACCAGAAGAGGATACATTTACGGACTAATAGCAATCGACCAAGACGCAAAGATTATCGCTATCGACTCTCGATTTGATCGAAAGCTAAACTATTGGGATTTAAGCTCTATAGGTGCAGCATTGTATGGTGTAGCACGGCAAGGACAGGACTTTTTTGAGACTGAAGAGTTAGAACGAGCTTCATTGATATACCGAGATATGCGTCTCTTTGTTAAGTCTATAGGAAAAGTGGAGCTTCAGAAGAAGGGAAAGCGGGATATTTTAGTGGTTATCCTAACCGATAATGAAGTTAATCTAGGAGTAGTAATCCTACAAATGAGTAATTTCGCTCTTAAAATTAGGGAAGAGATTGAGAAGAATGAGAAGATGAAAGAAACCCTAAGAATGTCTGAAGAAGAGATTAAGGCACATATCAACAAGCTGAAGAAAGAGATTTTTAAGGATAAGATTGGCACGATTTCCTAACTATTTTCACAGGTGATCTAATGGAAAAGTTAGATGTGGGAGATGAAAATGAAGAGTTGGATTTAATCAGTGAGGATTTTGACTTCAATGATAATGAAAATATGATTCAATTCAAGATTGTTTATTGGGGTCCAGGTGAAAGTGGGAAGACCACTAATTTTTTTCGTCTAAGGGAGAAGTTTGAACTTTTGAGGTTGACTAAAGGATACTCGATTGACACTACCGAGGGAAGGACACTCTGGGAAGATTCACTTTATTTACTATTCAAGTTTGCTCTTAATGACATCAAGTATAATATTATTACCCATGTAGTCACCTGTACTGGTCAAGAGCGATTCTTATCGACTCGTGAATATGTCTTGGATGGTGCTGATGGGATCATCTTTGTTGGCGATTCTACTCCTGAAAAAATTGAACAGAATAAACGAAGTTTTAGGGAATTAATAAGCTTCGCAAAGGCAAAAGAAGTTCCATATCTCGTTCAGTTGAATAAGAGAGATTTAAAAAATGCGATTTCAATAGAGAACTTTAAAGTTCAATTAGGGTTACCTTCACAGGAACAATACCCAGATGGTACATTTGTTGTATATCCGACAGTAGCATTACAAGGAGAAAATGTTATTGCTTGCTTTAAAGATTTGATTCTTCAGATTATTTATAATTACTTTCAATAATCATATATTAAAATTTGGTGATAAAATGGATTCAGGAGTTGACTTTATTACACCGGAGTTCTTGAATATCTTGTTCTTTCAACAAAAAAATGTAGTGATATTTCCTTATGTTGATCTCAAGCATCTGCACTCATTGGAGCTATTTACAGTAGGTTATAATATAGTTGATCTGGAATCCACCGCCCTGCATAATTTAAAGGAAATTCTCGAATATGAGAAGGATAATTCCTACTCTCAAAATCCCACCTTATTTTTTATTTATAATGTTTCCATAGAGCAAATCTCAGAGTTAATGGAATTGGAAGGAATACGATGTATCGTTAATACGAAAAATAATGCTCAAGATCTTGCCGATGGAAGCGAATTTCTATTCTACAATAAGAAAAATAATCAATTTTTAAATTATGATATGAATCTTGATTTAGACTTTGAGAATTATTTGATTAAGAATTCTGAAAATGAAATAATTTTACAGGATAAAATTATGAAAATTAAGACTGTTGCCACCAGAATATTTACAGAATTAATGCAAGATGATCAATTATTCAATCTTCCAGAGATCCTTGCTGATTATAAAAAAGAATATTGGAAGAAAATCTTGATGTTTACCCAAAATTACTATGATGTTAAAATTCCTGATATAGAATCGCTCAAATTTAAAAATAAACTAAGAACGAGGGTTCAAAAACAATTAAAGGATTATAGCTATGAATATGAAATCATAATTTCTCAGAATAAATCTATTGCTAAGGAGTTCATCCAACTTTTGCATGAGTTTAGAAGTAGAAGGGTAAATCCTGCTAATTTAGAGCTTGAGCAACTGTTTAATCCTCAAAAGTTATATACCTATTTGAGAAATCATCATTGGAAAGACGGTGTTGATAGGGGGTTCATAGAAGAGTGGGTACAGATGAATATATCCAGGTATACTCTAACTGAAAACGATCTAAACGATTATCAAGTTATATTTCAGAAGTTAAATCTGCCAATAGAAATCCTTATCAATTTATATGGAGTTAAGAATGATTCTAATGTGAAGCAGAGCCGAGTTAAGGTTCAAGAGACTTCTCAAATTCCTTCAATTAAAGATTTTCCTAAATTTAAAAAGTGGTTATTAGAAAAAGTTAGAGATATAGAAAAATTACTGAATTGAACAAACTTTTTCGTTATTTTTGACTTTCTTTTCAATTTTATTCTGTTTCTTTTCTTCTATATCATCACTAATGCTTATTTTATGGATATAACCTTGATAAATTACAATTTTTACTTTATTTTCTTTTATCATCGAATTTTCTGGCATTATTTTTCTTTTTTTTTATTGAAATAAAATTAAGGCACACCGACAAATTTCAAAATTCTTAAACAATAAAAGCATATTTTTCTAAAAATTAGGAAAATAAAATGTGTCATTTAAATAGTTGTTTGAAAATTTCTAGTTACTAAATTGATCACTATTTTCACTTATTTTATTGAGAGGACTGCGAGAAGGATTGGAAAAAACTTTATGAGAAAATCTCTTAAAATCCCTACTTTTCTGAAAATCTAAACCTTCTCGTGAATTCTCTTATCTTAAACATTTACATACTTCCTTTGTATTAGGAATCAGTTATAATGTTTTTTTGTTTAGTTTTTAAAGGTAGATATAAAGCTATTAATAAGAAGGGAAACAAAACTTTCAATCTCACATTGGATTTCGCCCTCAAAATACTTATTTTATTTCAGATTTGAATTTTGTTATCCTTCTTTCCTATTTCTATATAGAATTTTGCCTCATAAATTAATCAGATTTTAACTTATTAATCCATTAATAAAAGCTCCGCTCTCAAATTTATATAAGTAAAATAATAGTTTATGTAAAATCTGAGAAAAAGAGTACTTTTTCCATAAATGTCATCGTAAATAATGAATCTATCGGAATATACATTCTATTTGGATATTATATCTGAAACTTAAGAATATTTTTATAAAAAATAAGGAAAATAAATTATAATTTTGATAAGATGAGACATGAGTTCGGGTAGAATTAACAACAAGAGAATTGAAAGTGTAAAAGAAAGTTACAAGATAAAGGAATTAATAAGTCTCGACAAGAAAGAAGATCATTTAAAGCGACAATTTAAAGACAATTCTCATAATCAATTAAACGAAGAATTAATAAATGATATAGACGAAAATTTTGATATTATCAAAAGCCTTCATCTTATCTTATTAAATTGTTCATCTTTATCAAAAGAGCAAAAATTTGATTTTTGTAATAGTCAACGGTATTTTATGAAGCTATACTTAAAAGAAATACTCAAAAAAACCTAATATTCTCATCCACTACTTTTCGAATAGAGAATATAATACTGAAAAAAAGGATAATTTATTGAATATTTATGTCTAGAAATATTCTGATGATGTAAAAAGTAAAGCAAAACAACCATAAAAGATACCAATTATTCCACCTAAAACAGCTGTGTAAATAATATAATCTACGATATAATCTCCTGGTTGACCCATATCACTTAATACATAAACTCTCCAGCTTAAAACAAAAACAGCACCTACCATTACCGCTAAAAACCATCCTAATAAGGCTTCAATTTTATTCTCTGCAAACACTCCTGCCATTATAGCAGCAATTAAAGGAGCTACAACATAACCAATCATTAATACAATATCCCCTAATTCTAGATCCGATACTGTTAAAACCCTATTTAAAATTGATTCAGGGCCCATTAGAGAGTAAATCGGGCCAAATAATGGTTCTAGAATGACTGATAACTCATCTTCAAGATTGGTAAAAAATAAATCCAATCCTCCATCAATGAGAGCTGTTCCAATAAAGAAAAATACGACATTAAGTCCAATGAAGATTAATAAGCTTAATCCAAACGATTTAGCAAAACTCATACCTGTTAAGACCCTTTAATTTTTTTTTTCTGCTTTAAATTAAATTAGATATTTTATTTATAAATATATTAAACCTTTAAAGGTAAATATAATTTTTGTGATAAATTCTATATATTTTTCTTAGATATTAATAACTTGAATAAGCTTTATAGCTATAATTTAAATAATAATTATGATGATAATCGATGGCAGATAATAAATTCACAGTTGGGAAACTCAAACATAAATACTTAGCTAGAATGCTAAAAAACTTTGCATCGGATTTAATAGATCAAGATAAAAGGGTAATTATGGGCTCTAAAATTGGAGAAGATGCAGCTGTTATTGATATGGGTAATAAATATCTAGTAGCAAAAACAGATCCTATTACATTTACAACAAAAGAGATTGGATACTATGCTGTAAATGTGAATGTTAATGATGTTGTTTGTATGGGAGCAGAACCAAAATGGTTTCAATCAACAATTCTTTTACCAGAAAATGGCACAACAATCGACTTAATTGAAGAGATCTTTAAAAGTATATACGATACTTGTAAAACAATGGATATTTCCGTTATTGGAGGTCATACAGAAATTTCCTTAGGACTTGAAAGACCTATTGTAATTGGTTCTTTATTAGGGGAAGTTGATAAAGAAAAACTAGTTTTGACATCAGGAGCAGAACCTGGTGATGCCCTAGTATTGACTAAAGGCGTTTTTATAGAAGGAACTTCTGTTATTAGTCGAGAAAAAGAACAATTACTTGTAGAAAAGGAGTATTCTTCGGATTTTATAGAAAAATGCAAGAATTATCTTTATCATCCAGGGATAAGTGTTTTTAAGGAAGCACTCTTAGCTAATCAGCATTTTCATATTAAATCAATGCATGATCCTACTGAAGGGGGTTTAGCGTGTGGAATAGCTGAAATGGCAATTGCATCTAACACAGGAGTATTGATTGAAAAAAGTAAGATAAATGTTTTAACTGAACCTTTAGAATTAAGTAGAATATTTAATTTAAATCCATTGAATACATTATCTTCTGGATCGTTATTAATAGCTATAGAAGATGATTATTCTTCAGAATTAATTAAATTATTAAAAAAAAATGATATTAGTGCTGAAAAAATTGGAGAGATCAAATCGAAAGAGAAAGGATTAATGATCAAAGATAGAGATGGTAAAATTAGTCCTCTTAATTATTCTGAGACAGATGAAATTACTAAGATTTTATAATCTATACTTCATAAATAACAATATTTCATTAAATTTAGCAGATATTAACAGAATTTTTATTGGTAACTAATATTTTTATTTTCTCAATTTTATTTAATATTATATATACTTTTTAATATTAAGGGTTGTTTTATATTGGATTTTAACATTTCAATTTCATGTCTGATTGAAAATGGCTATTGAAGAATTACAAGATATTTTAAATTACATTGAAGAAAGAGCCAAAGGGAAAAGCCCCAATTATAAAACAGAAACAAACATATTTTTTGAAATTTTAGAAAGGAAAAAAGATCAGTTTGAACAATTTAAAATGGATATTAAATTAAAATGGAGTGATTTTAAATTAAAAAACAAAACAAGAGTATTAAAAAAAACTTATACCACCTTTTTTTATGAGAATTTTCATAATTTCTTCAAATATTTTGTAGAGAATTTTTTTGGAATTAATAAAAACGCATTAGAAATAGTAATTAAAGAAAAAATCTCGGATAAAATATTAATTTTAGAATATAATTATTTTTTAACTTCAGAAGTAAAGAAATATTTTGATATAATTTCTAACAACACACAAGAAGATTTATTTATTTTTTCATTTCCAGCAGGATATCTATATTTAATTACTCGTCTTTTAGGGATCGTAATTAGAAAGACAATTAAAGAAAAAGTCTTTGTTTTGCTTGATGGTGTTAACATTAAAGAAGAAGAAAAAGGCATAGATCTGAATTTCATGATAATATTAAAAGATAGTAAAGATGCAATTTTTAATTCTTATTATGACATGGTTTTATATTATTTCCTTAAATATTTTAAAGGTGTTCCAGAGGAATTTTATGAGAAATTATTGAAAGGAAGAGAGATCTTATATCAAATTGCCTTAGAAGAATATCCAAATTCAAAAGAAAATTTAGTTGATTTGTTATATTATTTCTATAGAAAATGCAAGTTATTACAAAGTTTTTCTCCCATTCTAGATTTTATTAATTTTGTTGGATCTCGAGTAGAAGATTCCGTGTTTTCCAAAATTGATATTATA
The DNA here is from genome assembly GCA_048886305.1 of Candidatus Hodarchaeota archaeon. Lineage (GTDB taxonomy): Archaea > Asgardarchaeota > Lokiarchaeia > Sigyniarchaeales > SOKP01 > Loki-b32. Next base: position 8,348 of record JBHLKV010000053.1, on the reverse strand, counting down.
AAAAGAAGTTTTTTGGCTAATATGGAGTACAGCGTAGAGAAAAAAAATTCAATAATTAAGATTTTCAATTTTCTCGACAAAAAATCCACTTTGTATGCTACTTTTCAAGCAAATAATCTTCCATCAGCAAAATCTCAATTGAATCTATTTCTATTATATATGAAATATTATTTTGGGAGTGGGCTTGAAGCTTTAGAAATAAGTGATTTATTATTTCTACCTGAGATATTTAAAACTACATTAAATCAGTATAATAAAAGAGGAAATAATGTTATTGATGCTAATTCAATCAAAAACATCGGTAAGTTTTTGAATTTTTTGTCTATCACTTCAAATATTGATGATATTGATTTATTTTTTCAAAAATTATTTAAAAGAAATGTATCTCAATTAAACTACAGATTTTTTAGAGCTTTCTTAAAAAGTTTAAATAAAAACTTTTTTGATCTAATGAATCATGAAAATGAAGCTTTATGTGAGGATCCAAATAATACTTCATTTAATTTTGATATTTTAGCAGACCATATTTGTAGAATTCTTTATGTATTAATAGAGAAAATATTTATTCAGCCCACACCAGATGAAGCATCAAAGAATTTCATTGATCCACGTAGTCGATACATTGGTAAAAATATAGCCTTAAGAGTTTTGGAATTATTTGTGTTTCAAGATGTAAACTATTCGGATGATGTTTGGCCAGATTATATTATAAGTCTAAATAAGGAACAGCTTAAAAAAGACCTGGAAATTTATAAAATTGAGATTCCAGATAAATTTTTTTATACAATGGAAGATTTGACACAAATTATGATTACTTATAATATACAATCTCTTTCAGATCAAATCTATTTTGAAGAATGGTTATTTAATGAAATTATTTTACCACTTCATAATTTTATTTCGAATATTAAGGACTCTGTAAATAATCTTTTGGATGAAACTGAAGTTTATGAAAAATTATGCGAATTTTTTCTCTCAAATACAGAAGGAGAAACAAATTTACAAGATTTCAAGTTATTATGCCAGCAATTTGCTAAAGTATGGAAAGATTTTGAATAGAATTTGCTTTTAATCTCTTTAAGAAAGCTTTATTGTTATCATTTACTCAGTTACTTATAATGGAATATACTACATTTAGCTGTGAACCATTTTATTTTGAAATACAGTATCCTATCACTTGGGAAGTAATTCCTGGTTTTGCAGGAACTCTTTTATCTATACAATCCCCATTAGAAAATAAAAATGATAAATTTACCGACCTTGTGAATATTATTATTGTCCCTGATTTAGAGGATACACCTACTATTTTAGACGACTACTCGCAAGATGCATTAATTGGGCTTGAACGTGAAATAAATATTCTTAAGGAGGTTAATGCTATCTCTGATACTTTCTTATCTGGTTTTCCTGCTAAACATCTCTCTTTCATTCATGAAACACAGGGTCTTACAATCATTTAATACTAAAAATTTTCAAAAATCTCTTAAATTCCTTTTCAATATTAATTATTGGCAAATTTAAATAATCCTTTTGATTATCCATCGTTAAGCAAATTGCCCCCGAAATCATTTTTACATTTCTCGTTAGCTGTGATTCAACCTCATCAAAATTTGTAATACATAATACAGTTGGATAATTAAGTTCCCTAAAACCTTCTGTAAATATGAAATCTGTCTTATATGGCCCTTTTGACAGCCAATCTATTATTGATTTAATATCGATATCTTTTTTTAGAAAAATTGTTGTCTCATTTTCAATGTTTTTTAAAACAGAATAACTCACTCCTACTTCAGAATATTTGTATGAATCTTTTCCCTCTTTATCGATTTGATGTTCATGAATAAATTTAATTACAGAAACTTCTTTATTCAGAACTTTTTTTAATAATTTTGTAGCATTCAAAATAAAGTGCGTTTTTCCAGTTCCAGAATATCCAATAACTGATATTATTTTAATCTTCAATCACTTTTTTTTAAAAGTATAATATTATTATAAATATCTGAAAAATTTTAAAAAAATTAATATTAGTTAAATATATTATAGAATAAAAAACGCTCCCGATATTTTATGTCTTTCCATAATCAACACATTGTATTTGATGCTAATTTTTTTATTTGTATGAATTCAATTAGAGCGAGGGATATTCTGGGAAATTTAAATAAAGCAGCTTTAGATTTAGGTTTTGAATATTATATCTCTGAAGTTGTTTTTAATGAGATTAGAGCATCTCATACTTTTTTAGATAAATTCAAAAAAATAATTAATGTAATTAAAGTTGGAAAGGATGAAATAGCGGAGATTAAGTTAGACTTATTATCTCACAATATAAGATTTCCTGCTCAAGATCCTGATTTAACTCTTGTTGTGTTGGGAAAAAAACTAATGAATGAAAAAGGAAATGCTGAGGTTCATCTAGTAACTGATGATTTTAAACTAGCTAAAAATACCAATTTATTATATAAAGGCAAAATAAATATTCTATCACTCTCAAGTTTTCTATTGAAAATTCAAAGAACTATCACAAAACCTCAAATGCGTAGCTATTTTAAGAATATTTGGAAACGTAGTCTAAATTATACTCTTTCTTACATGATTGAACGTTCAAAAATTTATCCTGCTGAAGAAAAAATTACATGGCTGATTGAGAGGGCTGTAAGTGTAACAGAGAGTAGTATTATTTCTTCTGATTTAGAAATAGAAAATCCAGACGTGGGAGTAAAGTTTGAAATCGGCACAACACAATATGCTGACGATATCGAAATAGCAGAAAAATATATAGATAATCAAGATCTTCCTGCGAGTAAGGAAGAGAAAATTGCAAGTATAATTAATTTCCTTGAAAATTTAAAAATTTCACGTGAATATATATTTCGGGCTCGAGAAGCAATTGTAAAAAACGCACCTAAGGATGCCGTAATATTTTTGAAAAAAGGAAATGGATTCTTATCATCCCTACTACAGGTAGCAGCAGGACAGTTAAACAAGCGTAAAGATTATGAAATTGTAGAACAATTAATATGTTCTGAAATATCAAAAATGGAATTTTTACGAGGATTCATGTTAGTGTCGTTAGGACGAGTAAATGCTGCAATTGACTCAATTGAGAGAGCAGCATTATTTTCAATCATAATTCATAACTATAAAACATGCTTAACTTTAAATTATTTAAAAGCTTTAATTTATCTCTTTCATGGATTATATGGTCCTGCGATATTACAATACAATTTCACTGAAGAATTGGCAGAGATTTATGAGGATGATAAACTAAAATTAAAATGTGCTATAGGAAAAGCTATTGCTTTATACATTCAAGGAGAGGATAAAAATACAGCTATGAATATTATGGAAGAAATTTCAAATATGAATTTAGAAGAAAATTTTTTAGATGCCATTATTGTGTTTAGTGAATTAGGTGATTATTTTTTAGCATTAGGGCATCCTCAGATTGGTGCTAATTTATATAATCAAGCACTAGAAATATCTATAGATTATAAATTACCTTTTAAAAGTGAAATTTTAATAGAAAAATTAAAAAGAGCATATATAGCTACAGTACTGCAAGGTTATAGTGCGGCAGATATCACTGAAGGTAAATTAGATATTTTACTAGATAAAGCATATTCTGTTAAAGATGTTGAAAAATATAACGAACAGATCAAAAAGATCTCAAGTTTTAATGTCTTATTTTATACACCATTTCCTTATATTACAGGCAAGAAAAAATTAATTCCATTTTCAAAGCTTCCAAAAGAACTTCAAAATAATTATTTAGAAGTAGTTCATTTTGAGAAAATAGATGAGAAGAAAAATCAAATTCTATTTATTGTTTCACATTATGAATTAGGATTATTTGGAATTAAAGTGAAAACCAATGAAAATATTACTGGAATAGCTGAGAATTACAACCTTAAAATAAAACCATCTGCAAAAGTAAAAATATACGAACCTGATGAGGATATTAGGAACCTTTACTTGATTAGAGCTATTATTGAAATAACTCAAGAAAATCAATGTGAAATTATATATACTCTACCAAGTTTTTTTAAAAGTATTGGAATTGATTAATCACTTTTACGTTCAATTTTAGCTCTCTGTGAAATCCTACCCTTATGAATTGCACAACTCACACAAAGGTAAGATTTTTTTACCGGAGTTTGAATAAGAGTGCCCTGTTTTTTTAATTCTGAATACATTCTATAATCAACAAGACTAACTTTTTTAGTAAAAGCTTTTGCTTTACTTCTTGGTACGTGTTTACCACAATTTGAACATTGAACTAAACCATATTTACCTTTGCTTGAACCAGACTTTCCTCCTGATTTTCGTTTCTTTGGGATAATTATGACCTCTTTTAGATTGTCTGTATTAAAATTCTAATATTTTAAGTATTAGAATTAGAGAAGGCTTAAATAATTTATTGAATCTTTTAGAAATATTAAAATAGATATACTTTCTTTTTATGTATTGTTTAAATCTATTTATTCTTCATTATTGTTGGAATTTTTTAAGGATATAAACGTATACAATAATCTGTGCCCTACAGTTAAAATAAGCAAGAAGGTATAACCCAAGATAAAAAATAGGAAAAACCAGGTTACTGGTTTTGAACTAATAAATGGATTGTATATAGCCCAAGGTTTTCCTGTCGCTAATTCTGAAAAATAGTAGATCCATGTTTCTAAAATTAAGGCAATTAAAAGAAAAACTAATCTTTCTGCCCTTTCCATAAAACCAATTCCTTTCATATTGATACCTTCATTTTCTGCTCTTGCTCGAATATATGAAATCATAATAATTAAAAACATGATTATATAGCCAAGTAAAAAATGAATAAAACCGCCATATATTAAACCAAGTATAACTACTGCGTCAGAAAGCCTATCTAAATTTGAATCAAGGAAAGCACCGGATTTAGTAATATTGTTCGTCCTTCTTGCAACTTCACCATCAAATACATCAAAAGCACCTGCCCAAAACAGTAAAAAAGGGACCAACCAAGCGAACCAGAAAAAATGATGAATAAATCCTAATGCTATAAGAAATGCAGCTCCTAAGGAGCAAAAAAAACCTAAATAGGAAAGCGCATTTGGAGAAATATTATGCTTAATTAGAAATTGTACTGGACCATCAATGAATTTTTTTGCAAGTTGTTTTTGTTTTACTCGTTTTGTACTATCTTTGCTCAAATTAATTTTAAAATCCTGTAATCTAAGTAATACTTTTAAAAGTTCTTTTTAATAAAAAATTTATTATAATGGCTTTAAATGTAATTTAATTAATCGTATCACGGATGAAGCTAAATAAGATTGTGTTCCCAAACTAAAACTTGGAAGATTTAAACCTCGTAGTTCCTTTGAATGAAGAAATTCATCTTCTTGGCTTCCAATAATGAATATGATGTTATTTTTTGCTTTTATGTTATTTTTAGATTTAATAAAATCCTTACCATCTTCCTTTAAAGAAGCTATAAAATAATTTAATTTTTGAAATTCTTTTATAGCATCTATAATACTCAATTTTGAGATTTTAATTGAACTAAGTGTATTATTAATTAGCTTTTCTTTTGAATTATGTTTTTGAAGGAAGTCAACAAAATAATCTGTAAGCAATAATTCATTTTTTGGAAAATTTGCATAATCTAGCAATTCTGGATTGATAATGAATGTGTGATAGTTATCCAAAAATACCCAAATCTCAACTTTTTTTTCAAATTTATTATTACTTAATATTGCTGCAAGAATACACCGTATTATTACATCTAGCCTGCCAGAAGAACCAGGAATATCTTTAATTGAATAATTTTTAACATTAACAGTTGCAGATTTAATAAAAAATTTCAATAACATTATGAAGTTCTATTTTTATATCTAATGATTAAATAGAAGGTAGAGGACATAACAATGATTGATAATAGAATACCCAATATTGCAGCTCCATAATTATTAGTAATCCAACTTAATAGAGGTATCCATGGAGATACTAAATTTTCAAGCCATGATTCACCGTTGTAATCAATTAATACCCGCTCTAATCCATCTGGATCATCAGATAAAATTCCAATTGTAAATCCTACTGTTATCATCACTATTAATGTTCCAACCACGACTAATACTGACATTATTGGTTTCTTATATTTACTAATATTAAGAAATAGCGTTTTTTCCATCATTATTGATTCTGTTGTAATAAAATCGGGTTTTACTTTATAAATATAAAATATTATCAAAGCAGAGATAAGTGCTTCTCCAACACCTATTAAAATATGCCAATAAACCATCGCAGGAATAGCTATTTCTATGGGAATTGCTCCCGCAATACTTAACTCAATGCCACATATAAGAGATGCTAAAACAATAGCAATATAAGAACCAATAGCAGTAGCTATTGTAACCTTAATTTCCCTTTTGATTGAGGTATAATTTAATAGTTTTACGATAAAAACTACAATATAAAATCCAAAAATCCCTCCAATGATACCCATGTTAAAAGTATTTGCTCCTAAAGCAGTAATTCCTCCATCTCCAAACAGAGACTGGACTACTAACACTAAAAAAAGTATAATGACTGAAGCCCATGGGCCTAATATAACAGCAACAAGTGTACCGCCAATTAAATGTCCTGAAGTTCCACCAGGAACTGGATAATTCACAAACTGGAACGCAAATATTACAGCTGCAAGAACCCCTATATATGGAACTAGTTTCTCAGAATCTTCTCTTTCAAACAATTTGCCCATCTTAAAATATCCTAGAACTATAATTGCTATAACAACAATCCATAAGACAATTAGTGTTGCAGGATCAAGTAATCCATCTGGTATATGCATTTTTAAAATATAATGGTTAATTTTTTTTATAATTAAGAATTTAAAATGTTACTATATTATAAAAAAATATGAAAAATAATAAGTATTACCTTTTTAAAAATAAGTATGTATATTTTAAATGATCTATAGATGATAAAAAATTGAAAAATACATTACCTTTTAGACATGAGAATGAAAAAATTTACCTAAATAGGATTCATCCTCTAATTCGCTTAATTTTACCTTTTATTCTGGTGATTCCTTTTCTTATTATCGATGATCTTTATTTTATCTTTACGATTTTAATAATATCTTTAATGATTAATCTCTTGTTTCGATTAAATATCATAAAAATTCTCTCCAGATTTATAGTTGTAATACCATTTATGTTTATAATTACAATATTTATTCCACTTTATGTTGGAGAAACCAGTATATATCAGTTGAAAATTGGGATTGAAATTAACATATATAAAGAAGGTTTATATTTAGCATTTCGAATCTTTTTAAGAATTTTTGGAGCATTATTTACATTCATGTCATTTTTCTCAACATTAACATATTCAGAGTTTATAGAAGCATTAACAAAATTGAGAATTCCTACGATTTTAATTGGGTCATTTGTAATTATGCTTCATTATATTCCAATATTGGCAAGTTCAAATAAGAAGATATTAGAAGCACAGGAAGTGAGAGGTAAAAAGATCACGACTTATTGGAAAAAACTAAAGACACACGCTTATATTATGGGAAAAAGTATAGTCATGAACATGGAACGAAGTGAAAAATTATATGAAAGTCTAAAGATGCGAGGTTTTTCCGGAAAGATAACTTTCGCAGCGAAACGAGTTAAAATACAAGATTTTGTCTTTTTAACATTGACAATAATTACGATGATTGTTTTAATTTATTATCTTAATTTGGAATCTATATATAAGGGGGTTTTCTCATTATTAATGCCGTAGAGGTTGTAAATTTGAATTTTAATTATAATTCCGGATTTAAAATTCAAGATTTAGATTTAACAATTGAAGAGAAATCAATATATGCATTAACAGGAAACAATGGTTCGGGGAAAACAACTTTATTGAGGCTGTTAGTTGGTTTATTGAAACCAGAATCTGGCATTATTAAGATTTTTAATGAACTACTTACAAGAAATAAAAAAGAATTATGGGAGATTAGACAAAAAATAGGATTTTTATTCCAAAATCCGGATGATCAGTTATTTGCTCCAACAATCGAAGAAGATATAGGCTTTGGTGCCAGAAATTTAAAATTAGATGAACAAGAGGTAAAAAAGCGTGTATTATGGGCTTTAAAGGCAGTTGATTTAATCGAGTTTAAGCATTATTCTCCATTTAATCTTTCTTGGGGTCAAAAGAAACGAGCTGCTTTGGCAGGGCTGCTAGTAATGAAACCAAAATTATTGATATTGGATGAACCATTTGCCAATCTTGATTTCAATGCAATATATAATCACCTTAAAATTATAGAGAAATTAAAAAGAGAAGAAAATATGACTATTTTGTTTACTACACAC
>JBHLKV010000052.1:0-15652 GCA_048886305.1 Candidatus Hodarchaeota archaeon | reverse complement strand
GAAATGATTACTATTGGACTTGATTACAGTCATAATAATATATTAACACTTGAAGCATCAAGTTATGCAGATTTCACCCAATTTTTATTTACTTCTGGTTTTAAATTAGGCAAAATTGAGGCTGGGTTTGATATTTTAGCTAATTTTGAAAAATATGATGCTATAATCCTCTCAACACCTAAAAATGTAAATTTAAGAACAAATGAAATTGATAACCTTGAAAATTACGTAAAAAAAGGAGGAAGTCTTTTAATCTTTAGTTCAAGTGGAGGAGATGTTTCAACTAAAACAAATTTGAATGATTTAACTCGAAAATTTGGGTTTGAGTTTGAATCAGATGAAGTTAATGATTCAATGAATTATGTTTTTTTACAAAAAAGACCGATTCTAACTAGATTCAAGCCACATTTTATAACAGAGCAAGTGAAAAAAATAGTTTTTTCTAGCTCATGTTCAACCAAGATTTTAGATTATATTGAGGATGAAAAAAATATAAAAATTGAAGGGTTAATAAAATTAGGATTAAATGGTTGGCGTAAGAAGTATGATGGAGAGACGTGGACTGAAGAAGATAGTCCTAAAATACCATTAATGGTCGTAGTCGAATATTTTAAAGGAAAAGTTGTAGCATTTGGTAATTCAAGTATATTTTCTTCTTTAGGACAAGAATATGGATTTACTGCTTTTGACAATGATATATTAATCGCAAATATTATAAGATGGCTGGTAATGGATGTAGAATCTAAAGGAAAAATAATTACTGTACAATTAGATTTAGATTTATTCTATTGGGCTGAAAAAATTATAAAAAAAGATAATTGGAGTAATTTCTCAGATATTATCAATGTTGGTCTTAAGAATTTCAAAGATAATTACACTAATATCATAGATACCATTAAAAAGATGAAAAAAGAAAAATTAGAAAAAAGAAAAGCTTATGAAAAAGCTAGGGAGAAAGAGGAAATTGCTGATGAACAAATTCTTGAAAAACTACCTGAACCTGTTAGAAAACGAGAGGATCTCGAAGATATTATGAGTGCAATAGAAGAGCTTACTGGAGAAACATATGAACTTTCTATTGATTTCGAAGATGAGCAACAAGTAGAAGAGATAACTTCGCCTTCAGGATTAACCTATACCAATGATGATATCTTAGAGTTTGAAAAAGGTTTTCCTAAAAAAGCTATTTGGCATGGAAAGGCAACAAAAGCTTTTATAGAGTGGTTAGAAAAAAAGTATGCGGATTCAAGCTAATAGATAATTTTTTCTCTAATCACAAATTAGAAATAAAATGAAATATTTTCTTTTTCAGGTAATTCTGTTAGCTTGATTATGGATGATTTTTTATTTGTTTTAGGAAGTAATTGGCAATTATCATTAGCGGAACTTGATAATTGTCTTAAAAATTCAGAATTTAAAGGTAGGATAAAAGACTATTCTGCGAATATCGCGATAGTAGAATTTGAGAGTTTGATATATGAGAAATATTATGTAAATAAATTAATGGAACTTCAATTTATGTTAGGTGGTTGCCAAAAAATTGGTAAAGTCTATGAATTTATCAATATTCAAACGATTTTCAATGCATTTCCATCCATTATAGAAAAATTTAAAGAAGTAGAGAAAGCCAGAACCTCAATATTAAAGATCATCGAAAAAGTTCTTACGGAAATTTTTCCAAAAATCAAAAATGAAAGTCTTTTTTACGCTGTCTCAATCTATCCAAATCTTTTTGATGATGAATATTATTCAAGCATTTTGGTAAAATATTTTTTACCTTTCTTAAATAAAGAAATCATGGATATCTTAATCCAAAAAGGTGCAAAGAAAGCATTATATTATCAATATCCTGAGAAATACTTAAAGTCAGGAAGTTTAAATCCCATATTCCCACATATTGTAATTAAATATGGTTTACTAAATAAAGACAGAGCAGAAATAATATTTGGTTTTACTGAAGAGGGTATGTATATCGCAAGAACTTTCACAACGGATGATCCCAATTTTAAGAGAAAAATTGATGAGGAAAGACCTTTTAAGGAGTTTAAAAGTAGTATTTCTCCAAAATTAGCTTTAACAATGCTGAATTTTTTGAATTTATTTGAAAAGCGTAAATCCAAAAAAATTCTAGATCCATTTGTAGGTAATGGGACAATTCTATTGTTTGCTTTGTTACAAGATTTTCAAGTATATGGATCAGATAATGACAAAGAAAAAGTAGAAAATACAATCCGAAATATTAATTGGTTGTTAGAAGATTTAGAGGAACCTATTCCTCTTTTATTGAATGAAAGGATTAAGAGAATAGATGTTGAAAATTTATCTGAATTTTTTAAACCTAACTTTTTCGATGGTATCTGTACTGAACCTACATTAGGTCCTTATTACCATAAACCACCTTATTATAATCAGATAAAAGAGTTAATAGACACGGAATTAGAACCATTATATAAAGCAACCTTTAGAGAAACATATAAGATATTAAAGCATAATAGTAAAATCTGTATTGTAGCACCAATTTTTAGCACTATAGATGGAGGAGATATTCAAATAAATATTAATGAAATTGCTAGAAATTATATGTTTAAATCAATACCAATGATAGATGCTAATAGAATAATTCATAAGTCGAATCAAAAATTACAATTTCGAAAGCAAAGTATGATAAATTTAATTGATGCTAAAAAAGACCAGGTTATTAAAAGAAAAATCTATGTTTTCGAAAAATAAAATTCATCCGAAAATTGATAGTAATGGAATATTCAGAAATCTTGGATAAAGTTGAGGACGCCTTAGAAGGAGAAGCACATTTAGATGAACTATCCAGAATGAGACAAGATCCATTTAAAATTTTAATTTCAACAATACTTTCAGCCAGAACTAAAGATGCTAATACTAGAGAAGCAACTGAAAAATTATTTGCAAAATTTAATACCCCCAAAAAAATAGCAGAGACTAATGTTGAGATACTTGAACAATTGATCTATAAGTCGGGTTTTTATAAAGTGAAGGCTGCTAGAATTAAAGAAGTATCTCAAGTTTTATTAGATAAATACAATGGAAAAGTTCCTGATAATTTTAATGAATTAGTGAGCCTTCCGGGGGTTGGCGCGAAAACAGCTAATTGCGTATTGGTATATGCTTATAAAATTCCCGCAATACCAGTTGATACTCATGTGCATAGAATTAGTAATCGAATTGGATGGATTAAAACCAAGAATCCGGAAGAAACAGAAAATGCTTTAAAAGATCTTATTCCTAAGAATCAATGGATCAGATTAAATCGGATCTTCGTTAAATTTGGACAGGAAATCTGCTTGCCTATTAATCCGAAACATGAAATATGTCCAATAGAAGATATATGCCTAAAAGACTTTTCAATGGAATTAGCATTAAAGAAAAAAAAACACATAAATAGAGTTAAATAGAATAGAAAAATAGGTTTTTTTCAGTAATGTTCTAAATCTGTATCTTTTGGCTTAAAAATATATCCCAGAAATACCCCTCCTAATAATCCAAATAAATGAGCCCATAAATTGATCTCCGGGGCTAAGGAACTGACTATAAAGAATAAGATATACATAAGTGCGAGAAGAAGGAGGGATCTATCCTCAGTTACAATCATAACAAATGTTGCACCAATTAATCCAAATATGGCTCCTGACGCTCCTAAACTGATGCTATCTAAAGGTAACAAAATTAAAGAAAAGAGATTTCCAATTAATCCTGAAACAAAATAGATAAACACGTATTCAATTTTCGAATAAACTCGACTATTCTCAATTGTTGCACCGAATAATAGTAGACCAATCATATTTGAAAATAAATGAATAAAATCTATATGAATAAATATAGGTGTGAAAATTCTCCAAATTTCATGGTCTTCAATAATATTTCTATTTATTTGAATAAAATGTATAAAATCATCTGTAAGAACTAGGTTAAAAGTGATATAACAAAAGACATTAATAAAAATTAGAAATAATGTAACTTTAGCATACTTAATATTCTCAACATCTAAAAAATAGTACATGATTTAAAAAATCTTAAAAATAATTATAACAAAATATAATAATTTAAATTGACATTATATTTTTAGCATTAAAAGTGGATAAATTTGGACAAAAGCGTAAAAATAAATGAAAACAAAAGAATTCTATTAGACTCTTTAGTTAAGAATGAGATTCTAAAAGATAAGAGACTCTATAAGGCTTTTTTAGAAGTTCCTTTAGAAAATTTCATTCCAAAGAAATTCATGCCATATGCTAAACTTTATTATGATGTTCCAAACGTATTTTATTATGATGAAAGTAATCCAAAAAGTTATAGAACTATTTCTGCCCCCCATATGATTACCATCATGCTTCAAGGTTTAGCATTGGAACCCTCTGATGATCTATTGATATTAGGAGCAAAAAGTGGATATATTTCTGCTCTTGCACAAAAATTGGCACCTAAAGGTGAAATTATTGTACTTGAAGCAAATTCCGACATAGCAAAAGTCACTTCTGAAAACTTAGAAAGACTAAAATTAAAAAACAACATAACAGTAATAGTTAAAAATCCACTTCATGGCATGCCTGAATTAAGTCCATGGCAGAAAATCTTAGTGACTGGGGCAATAAAACAATCAAGGATTCATCCCCTATTAAAACAACTCGATCCTAATGATGGAGTTTTATATGCCCCAATTGGAGAAGATTTTGTCCAATTTTATACTCAAATCTTAAGGATGAATGAAGAATTTTATGGGAAAAGAGTGCTTCAAGTAAGATTTACTCCCTTAATAACCCAATTAGAATTGAATGATTTAGAATTAGTAACTGATTTTGAAGAATTGGAAATTGGAGAAGAAAAATCTAAAACTTATCAATCCGAAAGAATAGAAATAAAATACGCTTCAAAAATTTTTGAGGAAATACAATTACAATCAGACCCCGAAGTTATACCGGTTGATATTAAACAGCGTGACAATGTAATATCTCATCTAGAAGAAATAGAAATAAATCTTAAAAATCTTAAAAAAGAAGGCCAAATAGAAGAATGTTTTAGTTGTGTTGAAAATATCGAATCTAACTTGGAAATTCTTAAAAACTATAAAAAGACTTTCGAAATAAAACTAAAGAAAATGCAAAATATACTAAATCAGATAAGATCATATAATATAGTAAGAAAAGATTTAGAGAATAGAGAAGTAAATGATCAATCTGCTATAGACAAAAAAATTGAAATTATAAATAGACAAATTTCAGAAATTAATAATCTACATGAAATTTTAAGAGATGAAATTAATAGGATTAAAGCTCTCTAGTTTTATTGAGAAAATTTATTTATGATTAAACTAATAACATAAATATTAGTAATTCTTCTCTTCATATAGTTCATCATCTAAACACCCGTTAAAAATCCATAAATTGTATGTAATTCTTAAAATAAAGAAGAAAAAAAATTAGTATAAAACATGATTCGAAAAAGTACTAGTAAATTCTGTTTGTTAATTTCAATTATTATTATTTTAATGGCAAATTTTGTTGGTATCAAAAGTTTACAGAGTGTTCAGAGCCCAACATATAGCACAGATCAAAGCAACATTAATTTGTCCCCTGTAGTAACATATACTATTCCATGGCTCAAAAATTCTAATTTTTCTTCTCAAGAATCATGGGAAACGCAGATAGAAGGAGATAGCAGAGATGCTGTGGCTTTTATTGGTGAGGAACAAGGAAATTATCAAATTATTGGTAATTCAGGTGTGTTCACCATTGATGATCCCCTCAGTGATACAGACTGGACCGTATTTAATAATCCTGAGTTGCCTATGTTGCCAGATATATATGAAATTAACTCCTCTGGATGTTATGTCTACCACGAATGGCATGAAAATGTAGACCCAACTCGAAATAGACCTAGTATCCATTGGAAAAGAACAATTACTATGCCTGTTAATATGACGGACTATGAAATTACAGCTGCTTCTCTTGAAGTAATATTTAACGCGACAGTAACCGTTTCCCCTCATGATGGAGGAGGTATAGATAGACTAGGAGATGGAAATCTTGATGATTACTCAATAGGTGATTATACTGAATTTTATGTTCTCTTATCTGATGTTGAGCAATCATTTGAGCCAATTCAAGCAGCTTATAATAATACTGCATTTGGGGATCTTGGTCAAGATACTCCTGCAGTAAGCAATTTTTCTGATACTCCATTGAATCCAGTTCCTGAAAATGTCTTAATTAGTATTTTAACGTCCGTTTTAGGAACGGATGGTTATAACTTTACCATTACACTTGGAATCGATATCTATTGTGAAGATAATGAATATGGTGTAGATATTGATAGGTGGAATTCGTTGATAATTCGATCATTCAATTTAACATTTAGTTATGAAAAAAAGATTGATGAATTTACTTCGGTCTCTTTTTACCAACAAGCGAATTCAATTACTGGTAATTATACTCAGATTATAAATGCAACTCTTAATTTCAAGTACAAAATAGACCAAGCTTGGCCAACTATTTTATCTCCAAATTCAGAGATGCGAGTTTTAATTAATGCTAATCAACATTTTGAAACGATTGAATTGAGTTCTGCTACTACTTCATTTCAACCAGCTAAGCTAGGTGGTTTTAATGTCACTTATTTGATTCAAAAGGAAGTAAACCTTTCTGTCTCAATTCAAACTTTAATAGCAAATACGTTTTCACTTGATAGGAATATAACTATCTCTATTGATGATGTTTATCTTATAATTACATATTCGTCTTATGTCCCACCATCGATGTTCTTTGAATCATCAAAACAAACTATCATTGGGTATGATTACTTTATTTTACTAGGAGTTATAGGGATGATTACTGCGATTTTTATGCGTAAAAAATTAAAAGATAATAAAAGGATAAATTATTAGTCTCTTAAAAATGTCAAAACCGCTTTCATAAATTCCGGTAAATCATCAGGTGTTCTTGATGTTATTAAATTATTATCAATCACCACAGCAGAATCTTCGAATTTAGCACCTGCATTTATCATATCATCCTTTATTGCAAAATAACTTGTAGCTCTTCTGTCTTTGATAATTTTAGCAGATATAAGAACCCATCCTGCATGACAGATACTTCCAATCAACTTTTTGGCTTCATTTATTTTTGCTACAAAGTTTAAGACATCCTTATCTCTTCTTAAATAATCAGGATTTTTTGTACCACCAGGTATTATTACTCCATCATAATCATCTGGATTCACTTCCCTTATTAGTTTATCAGGTTTAATTGGATATCCATGTTTTCCCTTAATTTCTCTTCTATGTAGACTAATCAATTCTGTTTCGTAGCCAGCTTCATTTAATCGAATACGAGGATAATGCAATTCTAAATCCTCATATCCATCGGTCGCTAAAATTGCTATTTTCTTTACCATTTCTCATCACCACCTTAGTCTATTTTCAAATTTTTTATTACTTCTTTTTATACTACAGTGGATTTCATTTTTTATTTTATAGTTTATAAATTATTATTTTTACCTTTCTTTGTTCCATTAATAAATAAGTTCAACCGATGATTTTAAAATTAATTAAAAGTGTTAATTAACATTTAAAAAGCCGACATATGCTATTACAAGTACCATTATTATTAAGAGAAGGTTCATAGGAGTTGGAATAATTCGATTTGGTGTTTTTTTTTTATAGTTTTCATAATTTTTGCCAAACTTAGGAATTAAGATTAAATTTTCTTCAAGCATGGCATGTATTTCCAGTATAATTAAAACTAAGGGACAAATTAATAAAGAAATAAGTGAATCTGAGATTATAGCTGCTCCTATAAAAATAATACCCCATGCTGAATATATAGGATGTCTTATAAGTCTAAAAATTCCATGAGTAATTAATTTAGAGCTATTTTCATCTAATGGTTTAGCCTTATATAATTTTCTTGCTCTTTTGGCAAAATTTATACCTATTATTATTAGTGTAATTCCAAATAAAGCGAAAAAGATCCAATATTCCTGAAAATAGCTAAAATTATGAGGGAACCACAATTTTAAAAAGCTCAAATTAATTATAGGGATTGGTACTATAGACAATGTCCATATTAAAGGAAAAATTTTATAGAATATTTTAACTGATTTTCTTTCTTTATCCTTTACTTTTAAAAAGAACGTCCAATAGAGTATAAGGTTAAAGTTGAATAATATTAGTAAAATAATCGTTAATAATAGCATAATTAATGAAAAATTTATTCTATTTTATAATTTCTGGATTGGTAAATTAATATTTCCCATATTTTTTAGCAGCGCTTAGAAAGATTTTCAAATTGTTCAGTGGGATTTCTTTAAAAATTACGGTACTAGGTCCTATGATGAAATGCCGATTTTCCTTTAAAGCACTCATTAGTTCTTTTACATGTTCAATAATTTGTTCTTCAGTACCATAAGGAAGGATATAGCTAACATCACCAAAGCCAATAACAACAAAATCGGGAAAATTTTCATTAATATAATTTGGGTCAGCACCACCTTCCCACCCTTGCAAACCTTGAAAACCTGCTTTTTGAAAAAGAGGGATTAATTCTGTAATATCACCATCAGTGTGAATTTGAGGAATCATCCCTGCATCTGAAATAATAGAAGTAATGTGTTTATAGTGAGAAAAAAAATCTTGATTCCAACGTTCTGGTGATATTATTGTTCGTCCTTTATATGCAACATCATCTAACACATTAACAACTTTACCTCGTCCCCCCGTGGCATTAATTAATCCTTCAATGTTAATTTCTGTAATCTCGGCATAAAAATTAATTATTTCTCTATAAAGACTTGTTCTTTTTGTGAAATTCTTGCTAAATGAAATCATCCCCATACTTCTCCAAACCTTATCAAAAATACCTCCAACTGTCAACACAGGAAAAATCAGAGGTGATATCTTTTCATAATATTTGATCATCTTTTTAATTTGTTCACTTTTATCAATTAGCTTTACTGACGTGCGTAATTCGTCTAATATATCAAGATTCTGTATATATCCTCCTTGATAATAAGAAGATTTATGAATAATCTTCTGTCCATCTTCTCCTATTTTAATCTTTTTTCCTTTTCCATTATCTACTTTTATTGATTTGAATTTAATGCTTGATGGGAATGGCGCAAAAATCGAGTCAAATCCCAGAATGAATGGTATTCTAAAATATAGAGAAAAAAATGATGTTCCCCTAGATTTAATTATCAACTGATCTTTATGATGATTAATAAACTCATCTCTAATATATTGAACATGTGTGGGAACTCTATCAAGTCTAATTCTTTCTGAATCGTTATACACAGTGAGATAACGTGTATGAGCGTTCATAATCACGTAATAAATGAAATTTCTTCAATTTTATTATATTTCTTATATTATTACCGTTTTTCAAATAGATTAAAACTTCAAACTATAAAACATTTAATAAAAGCTAGTCCTGAAAAAATTCTCGAAGCCAAAAAAAATATAAAGAATATGAAGAGATGATTAGGATTTAAATAACAAGATTTAACCATACTTATCTCGAAAATCTTCAAGTTTAGCTAAAATCTCATCCCTAAGACTACCTACAATTATTTTTTCATGAGATCTTACTTCTTTAGCAAATTGCATGAATTGATGAAGAACTGGTCCTGGAGGAAAATTGTCTCTCATCCCTTCTATATAATTACCAAGTTCATGCCCAGTGACAGCCTGATCAAGCTTTTTAAAGATCTTTGAAAATAACTCATAAATTTTCGCTCTTTTTTCTCTACTTAAGGTAGTTACGGTGCCAGTTGCGACTTGAGGTGCCCTTAAAATGTCTTCAAGAGACTCACTTTTCGATTCAGTCCCTTCTCTACCTTGGACAATAACTTGAGGTTCATATCTAGGATAAACACCTGAACCAGAACAATTATAGTTAATGGTAATTGATTCATTTCCTTTTAATTCAGGAATTTTTATGTGTAGTTCCGATTCTTCACCTATTTTAACAATTTCATGAATAGCACCTTCTGGAGGAGTAAATCCCGCTAAATTAAAACCCGTCGGAATTTTATCCTTAATCAAAATATTTTCTAATTCTACGGTTCCTTTATTTTGAATTCTCACATTTATGCTGAATTCACCTTCAGTCATTCCTGGTTTTATACTTTTTAAAGTTTTAAATTTTCTTTTTACATATTTAATCTTAATATTGGGAGTTTCAATTGGAGAAATTATAAATGGTTTTCCTGGATTTGCTGAATTTACATTTATTGTAATTGGAGTATTATATGTAACTTCTGGTTTTGGATTTTTTGCTAAAAGAGCATAATTTACTGTTATTTTTGCTTCTGGCAGTAGTTCATTTTCTAAATTAAATAATTCTATATGAATCTTATGTTCTTTATCCGGTTCTAAATCTTCTGGGTCAATTTCAAACTTTCGTGTAAATTCTTTTCTTGAACTGATATCCACTGTTTTAGAAGCACCAAATAATTTGATTGTGATGCTTCTTAATTCAGGAGGGATAAAATCTTTTGGGATCTCATCAGAAATATAGATAATATCGATGTTGGCTGTTCCATTATTGGCAATTGTATTTTGTATTGTCATATAGGTGTTAGCATAAGCATCAACTTCAGGAGGAGTAATTGTTTTATCTATTGTTGCGGTTAATACTGGATAGATAGTAGATTCTTTATTAATTTCCCCAATTACTCTAGTGATTACTAAATATAAAGGAGTAAATTCTATTGACGAACTTAACTCTGGAACATTTTGATTTTCAACTTGGAAATCAAAACTCCAAGTTTGGTCTGGATTTAGAAGTTTATTAGGAGTTTGAGAAACCACAGTTTCAGTTCCAGTAGTGATTCTGTGAGAAACTTTTACATCTTCAAGTCTTACTTGAAATTCAGATTCATTAATGAATTCTACATTGCAATTCCATATTCCTGGTTGTGATCCTTCATCTCTATCAATTCCACTCATAGAATCAGTAAGACCTCTAATTTCAGGATTAATCATTGTTAGTATATAATTGTTAATTGAATAACTTACATTTAATGCTCCTAAAGATTGTTCTTTTGTTTCTTGCACATTAACAGTACAAAATAGTTCTAATTCAGCACGAGATTTACCATTTAAAGAGAGAATTTCCCAAGATAAAAATCTCTTTTCTCCTTCTTCTTTAATGTTAATAGTTCCTAAATTAGGGGTGGGAATTTCAATATCCTGAAAGAGGGTAGGCATTTCTCGATTCAATTTTATATCTAAGATAGGTAAGTCCAAAGGATTTCTTAGTGTTATTTTTAATTTACATTTATTATCTCTTAAATAAAGAAATGAATTATTAATATTATCTGATATTGATGTATCTGTATCAAAGATTTCGTTTATTATTAAATTTGGTTGTTTAAGATTTTGTATTTCGTATTCTTGTATGAGTTCCTGTGTAGGATTTAAAGTTCCTATTTCTAATTCTCTGGATTTGATAGATGTATTTACAGTTTCCTTCAAGTCACAAGAAAGATTCCACAATCTGCTTTTTTTTGATGGATTTCTTATAACTATTCTTCCATTACCTATTATTTCTTTTTGCTTTAATGACCCATCTAAAAGGATTTTTTCACTCTCAGTAATGTCTATTACTATTAAATCACTCATAGTTTCGCTCAACTATATAATCTTTTTCAAAAATTATATAATAATAAAATTTTATTACGTAATAAAAAAATATAGTTTTGGCAATTTAAAATTAAGTAGATAGAATGCTAACTTATTAATATTTATGAAACAATAAGGTATCAACAATAAGAAGAAATACTTTTAAGAGGGTATCTAGTAGAGTGGCTAATGAATTTTTTTGGAAAATTGTGAAAGAATTCAATTATTTAATGAAATCTGCAATTGAAGGACCATTATGTATTGATCCCTCCATCTGCCATGGAGATTGTTGTTCAATTAAAATTGATGTTCCTAAAGTCTTAGCTAAAGAATATATTAAACGGGGATATGCCACTAAGGAAGACTTTATAAGAAGTAATGTTTTTAGCTTCCATTTAAGATTTGATGAGGAAAAAGGGAAATGTTTTTTATTTGATAAGAAGATTAATGGCTGTAGTGTACATAATTCAGGAATAAAACCGCCACAATGTTTTATCTACCCTACTAATTTTTCAAATCCAGATATGGAATCTATTGATTGTAAAAAAGCAGGAGGTTGGAAAATAGTAGATACTACAAAAGCCAAAGAAGCAGAAAGATTACTTGAAAAAATGGTGTTTCTTTGTCAACTAGAAGCGAAACAGGAATTAAAGAAGATTGAAAAAAGAATTGGTAAATGTTCTGGAGAAAAATCTAAAGAAAATTTAAAAAAACTGAAGGATTCTATTAGAAAAGTTGCTCCGAGTCAATTAGCGGGATTTAAAGACAGTTGGGATCACTTTGTCGTGCTTCTTGCTGATGGATTATCACTTCAAGTGAAAAGATTATGCAACAAGCTTAATCCAAAATGTGAATATATGCCAGAGGATTATTTTGAATGTAAATTTATATGTAATACGGTTGTAAATGGTCTAATTGACATTTTGCATAATAATTTAATATCATTTGTTAAAGAACACGGTATTAGTGAGGAAGGTAAATACCCACTTTATAAAATAGTTTAATGATAGAATAATGATGTGTATTTTTAGGATTTATGAATTTATTATATTCTGATTCTGTAGAGTTAAAATTTTTATTATAAAAGTTTTTATATTCGCATAGAAAAAATTAAAATTTCGAGCAAAAAAATTTTAATGAGTATTCCGGAATATCGTGAGATGTTCTTTTGTCCAAAATGTAGGCAAATTGGAACAATATTTTTGTTAAAAATTAGTGGACAAAAAGTTATTGTAAAACAAAAATGTCCTAAACATGGAACTAGACTATTCAAACTTCCAATAGTAGCTTTAGAGCAAGTAATTGATCTTATTCGGAGTGGAACATATCGGTGCATGAGATGTGGACAAGAGGCTGTTGGAACTTGGATGAAAATGGACGGTCCTTGGACTTTACATAAATGTACCTGTTCTGTTCATGGCAGACAATCACTCCAAAGAATCTGGAATACAGTTTTTAACCAGATTTCTACCAAACATGCACCCCCACCAACAGTACAAACTACTATCCCTAAATTAACAATTGAGACAAATTATTGTTATGAGTGTGGATCAAAAATAGAAAAAGGAGAGAAAATTTGTTCATTTTGTGGTCGCGAATTAGAATAGAATCTTTAATCTAGTTAATGTATATTCTCTCGATAATACATATTTTTAAGTAATATATAGATAGTTATTGAAGTAATATTCAAATGATACTTTCAAAGTTCTTTAAAAGTTAAAGGTGATGTTTTTATGTCTTTAGGAGATAAAAGTTTAACCGAATTAACTAAAAATGTTTTTTCTGATAAGTATGAATTTATTGAAGGTCCTAAAAAAGTAAAGGGCCAATCAGGGAAAATTTGGATTTTTGATGCATTAGTTAAAAATGAAAATTCTTTATATGGGATGTTTATACGTGATTGGAAAAGAGAGATCTCCATTACGCAATTACGACAATTACATAAGGCATGCATAGACACACAAGTTCAAGGAGGTATTATGATTTGTAATATAGTTACTGATTTCTCGCGTGATTATAGTACTCAATTTGGAATTCAACTTCTCTCCAAAGGACATCTTATTTCTAAATTAAGAAGGAGAAAATATCAAAATAACTTTTAAAGATTAATTAAAATTAAGTTATTTTGGAAGCGTTCATCAAGTTCTATACCACAACTCGGACAAAAACTTTTTAAGTGATTCAATGTATTTGGTTTGATAAAATTCTTTAATTTCTCATTTAAAACGGTATAAATATCCTTAAACATACCATTTTCAATTGAAATTAATTCCAATTTACCTCTTTCATATAATTTTATTTTTTCCTTTTTCCTTCTAATATATGTTTTACCAAAATAACCCCAGTATTCGATGTAAATTTGAGCATCTGGTAAATACCAATCACTTTTGATAGTATGACCATTAACTTTTACCTTCTTTTCATATATATGGTTCAATCCAAGCAAAAATAGATAATTATCAATAATTAATTCTCCTTTTGACTTGACTATATGCCCATCAAGACATTTGTAATATACTATTTTTTCTTGTCTTTCAGGTTTTCTTAAATTTTTAAGGAGTCTTCGAATAATAATGTAAATTACTATGAATATAATGAGGAAAATAATCCCAATAAAAATGAAAATTGCCCAAAAATTATACATGATAATTTTCTATGCTACTTATGTTCTTTCTCATATTTAAATTTAAGGAGGTAAGAAAATTTTAGTAAAATACCTAAAACTATGTCAAAAATTTATAAATAAAAGATTCTAGATATGATATAACAAGATGAAAAAGAGATTCAATAACATTGATTATTGTATATGAACTTAACAATCAATCAGAGGAATTTGAAGAATTAAAAATTAAAGAAAATGTTCCTTTATTTGAATTATTAGATTCAGATAGAATTTTTCTTTTTGTTGATGCTCACAATGAGAAAGTATGGGAATGGCAAGGGAAAAATACATCCACAAGGATGAAATTCATAACAACTCAATTAGTACCAAGTATTCGGGATAAACATGATATATCCTATACAATCACTACTGTAGATGAAGGAGACGAAACTGTCGCCTTTAAAATAATGATAGGTTTACCTTAATCATTACCATTTTCTATCAAGATTCTCTATTTAATTCTAAAAAAGATTATTAAACTTTCTCTCTTTAATTATTTTATAATTTCAAAATATTAGAATTAAATTAACTAAAATCGTAAAAAAAAGGAAATGTTTGATGAAACCAAATGTACTCTCTGTGGAGAGTGCTTAATAAAATGTCCTTATTTAGCTTATCCAGAAGATAAAGCTAAAGTTGAATTTAAAAAGTTAATTGATGGAGAAAGTACTCCTGTAACTGCAAATTGTATTACATGTGCAGCTTGTAACATGTTCTGTCCTGAAGGAGCTAATCCCTTTGATTTGATTAATGAGAGACAAGAAGAAACTGGTTCATTTAAAATGTCTGAAGAGGCACTTCGTAATTTTAACCTAGCTTCAGTACTTCCCTCTAAGATTATTAAAGGTGAACCAGAAAAGCCAGTTATAAATTTATGTTCTCTTGGAGATCTACTACCGGGAGTTTTCGAGGGAGAACTATTTGATGGAATGACCTATTTAAAAGGAGGAAAATACTTTTGCTACCTTGGATGGATACATGGAGGGAAACCGAGTATGTTAAAGGAAAATGCTCAAAAACTTGTTGATAATCTTGCTAAAACAGGTGCTAAGGAGATAATTTTATTTCATGATGATTGCTATGCTATGTTAGCAAATAAAGTAAAGGAATATGGAGTTGAAGTACCATTCAAGCCTGTACATATCTTTGAATATTTGAGAGATTATGTTAAAGAGCATATAGAACAGGTCAAGAAATTGAATATAAAAATAGCATATCAACAACCATGCGCGTCAAGATATACGTTTGAAAAAGATAAAATTCTAGATGAACTCTTTGAATTAATTGGAGTTGAGAGAGTAAATAGAAAGTATGACCGAGAAGAAGCTCTTTGTTGTGGT
>JBHLKV010000051.1:0-15794 GCA_048886305.1 Candidatus Hodarchaeota archaeon | reverse complement strand
TTTATCAACTCTATAGTAATTGTAATACAACAATTTAGAGCCCAGAAAGCATTAGAATCTTTAAAAAAAATTGCTGCTCTAAAGGCTACTGTTCTTAGAGAGGGTTTACAATCTGAAATTCTTACCAGAGACCTAGTTCCTGGTGATATTATTTTATTAGAGCAAGGTGATAAAGTTCCTGCCGATGCTCGAATAATTGAACTCATGAATTTTACTGTTAATGAAGCTAGTCTTACCGGAGAGTCCGAGCCTGTTGAAAAAAACAACTCTGTCTTACCAAAAAAAGATTTACCTATTCAAGAACAAACCAATATGGTATTTATGAGCACTTATGTCGATACAGGTAGATGTAAGGCATTAGTAATAGGTACTGGTATTAATACAGAAATAGGTAAAATTTCAGCTCAATTAAATGCAATGGGAAGTATTGAGGATATCCCTCTAACTAGAAAGTTGAATAGCTTGGGATATATCTTAGGGTTTATTGCAATTTTTATTTTATTTATATTAATAACTTATAAATTTATATTCTTAGCTATAGAAGGTGATTTTAATGAAGATTCCATTGGTAAAGCATTGGTAAGTTCTATTTTAAGATCCACAAATGTCGTTCCATTTAATTTACCTTTATTATCGACATTAGTTTTAATTACTGGCGTAC
This sequence comes from Candidatus Hodarchaeota archaeon, assembly GCA_048886305.1. Classification (GTDB taxonomy): domain Archaea; phylum Asgardarchaeota; class Lokiarchaeia; order Sigyniarchaeales; family SOKP01; genus Loki-b32. The sequence continues at coordinate 15,133 of JBHLKV010000051.1, read as the reverse complement.
TTGAAATAGCTCAAAGTGGAGTAATCATAAAAAATTTATCTGCTATTGAATCTCTCGGACGTGTATCTGTAATATGTTCTGATAAAACAGGTACTATCACGAAAAATGAGATGACAATTAAAAAATTCTGGATAAATAATATAGAATATGAAGTAACTGGATCAGGATATGATGCAGAAGGCGAGATTTTGAGAGATGGAAATAAAATTAATTTAAATGACAATATAACATTTCGTAAGTTTATTGATTCTATCGTTCTAAACAACAATGCAAATTTAATATATGAAGACGTTAAAGTACGAGTTAAGAATATGACAGAAAAAGCTGTAAGGAGAGCATTAGGGGCTCCTACTGAAGCCTCTTTATTAGTACTTGCCGAAATAGCGGGATACCTTACGTATGATATCAAAAACAAATATGAAGTCTTAAAAGAATTTTCATTTGACTCTGAATTAAAAAGAATGACTACAATTTGTATGGCAAACCACAGTAAAAATGAAATATATGCTTTTTCAAAAGGAGCTCCTGAAAAATTGATAACACTCTGCTCTCAAATTGAATTTAATGGTAAAATCCAAGATATTAATAATGATTTAAAACGCGAGATATTAAATCGAATAGAATTACGCGCAAATGAAGGCTATAGAACCTTAGCTATAGCATATAAGAAATTGCTTGACAATAATTATCAAGATAGAGATTCCATTGAGAGAAATTTAATTTTCTTAAGTTTTGTGTCCATTTTAGATCCCCCTCGAGTTGGTGTTAAAGAATCAATAGAAGAATGTCAATCAGGAAGGATAAAAGTCACTATAGTAACAGGAGATCATTCCGCAACAGCAAAAACAATAGCCAAACAAATGGGTATTTTTAAAGAAGGGGATTTAGTAGTTGAGGGTTATGAAATAGAAGCATTAAGTATAGAAGATTTCAATAAAGTATCTGTTTTTGCGAGAGTCGAACCGACTGATAAAGAACTAATAGTAGAAAATTACCAAAAGCAAGATAAAATAGTAGCAATGACAGGTGATGGAATCAATGATTCTCCCGCATTGAAGAAAGCTCAGGCCGGAATAGCCATGGGTATAACAGGAACTGATCTAGCTAAAGAAACGTCTGATATGGTAATTTCTGATGATAATTTTACGGCAATTGTTAAGGGTGTAAAAATTGGACGTGGGTTATTCGCTAAAATCCGTACAATAATCTATTTCTTTATTTGTCTGAATATAATGGAAGCTTTTGTTTTCTTTACCTATGAATTTATTCCATTTTTCGACCTTTTTAGTTCTGAATGGCAACATATTTATATCTTTGGAATTGTGCATTCATTACCATCTTTAGCATTAATAATCGACACATATCCTAAAGATATAATGCAGGATCCACCTAGAGATGAAGAAGAACTATTAAATAAAAACATGTGGATGTTGTTATTAATGCAGGCATTTTTAATGGGAATCGGTTTGGTTTTAGTTCTTCAATTGACGATTAATGGAATGATACCATTAAATGATTGGAATTTAAATCCTGATTTAAGTTATTTAGTATCTGATTCAGATGAATGGATAACACAAAAAGCAAGAACCATGTTTATAACGACATTATATATTGCAGAAACTAACTTTATTTGGGCTTTTAGAAGACCAAACAAATCAATTCTTAAAACCTTAAAAGAAGAATTAAGTATTGCTGTTTTATTAGTCTGTCTATTCACTTTAGGATTTCATATTCTTCATATCTGTTTTTCTTATAAGGTAAACTATTATATTAATGAGGTAAGTGGTCTGAATTTTCAAATAAACTTTATGTTTTTAAGTGGCCTAGATTGGTTAATTTGTGTGTTATTTGCTCTTCCAGGAATAGTTGGAATAGAATTAGTTAAATATTTTGCTAGAAATAAGAATATAACTTTTTAATAAAATTATTTCATTAAATTGATAATTAATCTTTAAATAGAAAACATCATGGCTGAAAAATCTCCACTTATCCAAGAACAGAAAAAAACTTTTCTTAGAAAATATGGCGGTCTCCTCTTTATCGGCGGGATAATAGTATTGTTTATAGTTTTAGCTTTTGCTAGAATTAACTTTGGTCAATGGCTTGCTGATACAATTTATTGGTTTTATGAAGAGTTTGGAGATGTAGGAATATATATCGGAGTTTTTGCCATAAGTATATTTGGCAATTTTACAGTCATTTTTCCTGTACCCTATGTAATAGCTCTAATCGTAATTTCCGTTTTAATCCCTGGGGTAAATCCAATACTATTAGGACTTATTGGGGGATTAGGAGCTAGTATTGGAGAAGCTACAGCATGGCTAATTGGACGTGGGTCTCAAGATATGATAGGGGATGTTGAAAGTATTGAACGAATGAAAGGATATGTTGAGAAAGGGTGGGCTCCCCTAATAATATTTATTTTTGCTGCAACTCCTTTACCTGATGATGCTTTTCTAATCGTATTAGGGATTGCTGGATATAGTATTGTTAAAACTTTAATATATACCTTTATTGGGAAATTTGTGCTTTGCTTTCTATGTAGTGCTCTTCCCATTTGGTTTGCTGATACTCCATTAGGTGATTTTTTATTTAATTTATTTGGAATTGATCTTGAGGCAGCTCGAACCGGAAATATACCAGCTAGTACTCCTTTAGAAATTTTAATAAGTTCATTAGTTTGGGCAACTGTGATCATAATTATGTTCCTTTTAGTATATGTTGATTGGGGAAAAATTCTAAAAAGAATAAAAAAAGAAAAACCTATTGAATAATATTATTCAATATATCTCAAGATTAATTTTTAAACAATATTTTAATTGTTTTTTAGAAAAAAAGGAATAAATTAAAAATTATTATTGTTATTGTCTATTTATTAGATCTAAAAAGAAAAATTTCGAGAAATTTCTTTTAATCTTATCCAAACTTTAGGCAGAATTAATATGGAAAAAGCAGAAGTAAATTTTTATGATCTTACGATAGAACAAATTTATAAAAAAATGCAGACTAATCCTAATAAAGGTTTAACAACAACTGAAGCTAACAAGCGACTAGAGAAATTTGGTCCTAATGAAATTCCAAAAGTATCAAAAGGATTTATCAAAATATACCTAGCACCTCTATTCAACTGGTTAATTGTAATTTACTTAATAGGCGCTCTTATATTATTTTTAGCAAGTATTTTCGGAGGAGAAGGAAGTTTACTTTTTATAGGTTTAACTTTAGGTATTGTTCTTCTTAATTGCTTGGTTGCTATAATTCAGCAATATAGAGCAACAAAAAAGTTAAAAGCATTAAGGGAATTATCTGCACCGACTGCAACTGTCATTCGAGACGGTCAGAAACAAGATATTCCTACAAGAGATCTCGTTATAGGAGATTTACTAATCTTTGATCAAGGAGATAAAATACCAGCTGATGCCAGAATTATAAAATCTTTTAATCTGGAAGTTAACGAGGCTTCCCTTACAGGAGAATCAGAACCAGTTAAAAAATTAAGAACAGGTGAAGCATTAGGAAAAAGTGAAGTTCCTATAAGTGATCGTAAAAATATGGTTTTTTATGGTACATATATAACTATGGGAAACGGAACAGCAATTACTGTAAAAACTGGTGGAGATACTGAAATTGGTAAAATTTCACATGGTTTGGAGGAAGCTGGAACGTCAGAAATCCCTATTCGTCAAAAAATGAACCATTTTGGTAAATGGTTAGGTTTAATTATATTTATCTTTTGGTTTATCGCATTGATAATTATTTGGGTAGCTAGTGAATTTGTTGACCTTGAAATTGTTGAAAGTTTGAATGCCGCCCTTGATCTAATGCCGCTGAATATCCCATTACTGGTTACTATTGTATTGATTACGGGAGTCTTATCAATGGCGAGATATGGTGTTATTATAAGAAATCTGGCTTCTGTAGACAGCTTAGGTCGTGTTAGTGTTGTATGTTCAGATAAAACTGGTACATTGACAAAAAATCAAATGTCTATCCAACATGTTTGGACAAATGGTTCATTATATAGAGTAACTGGAAGTGGTTATTCTCCGGATGGAGATATAATTTTAATGGATGACCCAAAAAATCCTGAGTATGTACGCCATATTGATGATTATCCTCAATTGAAATTACTCTTAATTTCTGGATTTTTAAATAACAATTCTGCTCTTATCAAAAATGAAATCCAAACCCCAAAGAAAATCGTTTATAATTGGAATGTAGTAGGATCTCCAACAGAAGGAGCTTTAATGGTTCTGTTTCAAAAAGGGATGGGTGATTACCTTCTTGATGATTTTGAATCAATTACTGAATTTCCTTTTGATTCAGCTTTAAAAAGAATGACTAAAATATACAAAAGAGAGGATAAGTACTACTCTTTTACAAAAGGCGCGAGTGAGATCTTAATCCCTTTATGTATTACAATTTTATACAACAATAATGAAGTAAAATTTATTGATGAAATAAAAGCCAAAGTAATGGATATAGCAAATCTTTATGCAAATCAAGGGTATCGAATCTTGAGTTTAGCATATAAGAAGTTAGATGAGTTACCTCCCGAAGGGGAAGAAAGTAGGGATCAATGCGAATCAGATATGATCTATATTGGATTTGTAACAATATTAGATCCTCCTAGAGAGGGTGTGAAAGAATCAGTGACACATTGTCATGAAGCAGGAGTAGAAGTTGTTATGATTACAGGTGATTCAACGATGACAGCAAGAGCTATCGCTTCACAAATTGGCATCATAACTGAAGAAAGCGAAATGGTTCTTGAAGGAAGTCAAATTAAAGATGTAAAATCATTTTATGACTTCAATAAGATTAAAGCATTTGCAAGAGTCTCCCCTGAACATAAAGAAGATATTATTGAAAAATATCAGGAAGCGAAAAAAGTAGTTGCTATGACCGGTGATGGAGTAAATGATGCTCTAGCCTTAAATATGGCAGATGCAGGTGTAGCTATGGGTATAACAGGAACAGATGTAGCTAAAGAAGCTTCCGATATGGTTATTTCAGATGATTCATTTAATTCAATTGTCACGGGTATCCACCACGGTAGAGGTATCTTTGCTAGGATTCGTGCGCTTGTATTCTTTTATATTTGCATTAATATCTTTGAAGGGATCGTTCAATTTTTCTTAGCAATAATCTTAAAATTACCATACTTTTTAGATGAGGCTTTTTACCTACAATGGATATTCTTATCAATTACTCTTCATATGTTTCCCGGATTAATACTTGCTTTTGATAGTACCTCAGAAGATGTTATGAAAGAAAAACCACGTGATTCAGAAGAGATACTCTCAAAAAATGTTTTAGGATTGCTTTTTATCTTTGGAATTTTGCTAGCAGTAAGTATGGTATTAGTGTATTTCTTAACAATAAGTGAAATTTGGCCTGTTGTTACGGAAAATTGGAATTTAGGGGATGCATATCTCTATTCAACAGATGAACTGATTCCAGATATTCTAACAGATGAATATTCACTAGAAGAAATAAGAGTAATGGCCAAAACTCTAACTATGCTAATGGTAACTCTATTTTTCTGCGAATCATTTTTAGTTTTTCAGATAAGACGTCCAAATAAATCACTCATTAGAAGTCTTAAAGAAGATAGCAATAAACGGATGTATCTGATAATTGGCTTCCTATTTGCTCTATTTCTTATGCTAATGTATATTCCTAATGCTCAAGTTGCCTTAGCAAGAGCTGGAATTAATTTCATGTTTATGTATTTAACTGCTCTTGATTGGTTGCTTTGTTTCTTGATTTCACTGATATGTATTATAACTTTTGAGATAGTAAAATACATAGCACGCAGATTTAAAATTTCCTTTTAAATTAGTTTATTTCTTTTTGTTTACATAAAATTTTTTTCTATAGTTGCATTAGAATTTTGTATGTTAAAAGGAAAAAGAGTTATTCTTGCTCCACCTAAAAGGGAATATATAGATACATTTCTTAAATGGATAAATGATCCAGATATAACTCAATACTTACTATCATTTAAACCTATTACTAAAGAGATGGAAGAAGAATGGTTTGAATCATTAAAGGATAAGGAAAATAACTTTCTTTTCTCAATTCTCATACTACAAAATGATGGAACAGAAAAACTCATAGGAAATTGCGGGATCCATGAGATCGACTGGAAAAATAGAGTAGGTGAATGCGGGATAATGATAGGAGAAAAATCAGAACATGGTAAAGGATATGGCACGGAAGCGATGGAACTATTAGTTAATTATGGTTTTAACACCCTAAATCTTAATCGGCTCCAGTTAAGTGTTTATGATTTTAATATCTCTGCTATAAAATCATATAAAAAAGTAGGTTTCATAGAAGAAGGTAGAAAAAGAAAAGCACATTTTGTTAATGGAGATTATCATGATCTAATTATTATGGGTTTATTAAATGAAGAATGGAAAGGAAATAGATCCAAGAAATAGAACTATATTTAATAATTAATTTTAACACTAATAATAAATTAATATTAATATTCATTACAATATTGAATTTAAAGGTGTAATTACATGAGTAAATCAATAGTATCAATTGTTAGATATCAAGAACCTTTGGAATCTGTACGTAAAACGGTCGAACTTGCAAATGGATTCGAACATTTACCATCCAAAGCAAAGGTATTTATCAAACCTAATATTGTGTATTGGAACCGTCATTGTGATTTTCCAAAGTGGGGTGTTATTACTACTTCACGCGTTATAGAAGATGTTATAATCTTACTCAAGGAGAAAGGAATTGATGATATAACAATTGGAGAAGGGATCGTATCAGAGGATCCCAAAGATACGGAAACTGCTAAAGATGCCTTCGAAAAGCTTGGATATAATACTCTTAAGGATAAGTATGGTGCTAAAGCAATTAATATAATTGAAAGACCTTTTGAAAGTATTGAATTAGCAGAAGGGTTAACTGCTAAAATGAATGCTGATATGCTTCATTCAGACTTTCTTATTGATATTCCTGTTCTTAAAACTCATGCTCAATGTACTGTAAGTTTAGGTACAAAAAATTTGAAAGGTTTAATTAGTATACCTTCACGAAAAAAATTCCATAGTGCTGATTCAGAAAAAAATCTTCATTATAATGTAGCTCAACTTGCAAATAAAATCCCACCTTGTTTAAATATCATTGATGGGATTTATACCCTTGAGCGTGGTCCTGCATTTGATGGTAAAGCGCATAGAAGTAATATTTTAGTTGCATCCACTGATATTTTTGCAGCAGATGTTGTAGGAGCAAGTCTATTAGACATTGATCCTTCAGCAGTTCCTCACTTAGTTCAAGGAGCAAAAGACAGAAATCGTCCATTAGATCTTTCTGATATAGAAATAAGAGGTGAAAAAATAGAAGATCTTGCTTCTCCTCATGAGTGGGATTATATCTATGCAGAAAATAACACACTTCCACTTCCATATCAAAGAGTTGGGATCTCTGGAATTAAATATCACAAATATGATGAAACGATGTGTACTTACTGCTCTGTCTTAAATGGGATCCTTTTATCGGGAATAAAAATGGCGTGGAAAGGTATTCCATTTGATAATGTAGAAGTATTAACAGGAAAAGTAATGAAGCCCACCCCTGGAATGAATAAAACTATCTTAGTGGGACAATGCATTTATAACGCCAATAAAGACGATCCTAATATTAATGAAATGATTGCCATAAAAGGATGCCCTCCTTCAGTTGAAGATTTACAAGCAGGATTAAAACAAGCAGGAATTAAAGTGCCATCATATTTATTTAAAAATTTAGATAAAGCTCCCTTGGTATTTTTAGGTAAGTATCAAAACAAACCAGAATTTGAAGAATCTTTTTACCAAATTCACTAAAATAATTCTATTTTTTATTTGGTATGAAAATATTGAATTGGTTGGTAAATAGTCATATTTGTATTCCCATATTTATTTGCATCGCAGATTTCAGTGAACCACGTATATTCTGTATTAGGTTTTAATGGTTTCCATCGAGTAAACACTAAAGCTGAGCTTTTATTTAAACCATAAGAAGACATTAATATTGAGTTTAAATAAATAGGATCATAATAAGTTAAATCATGAAAGTTAATATTATCAGTTTTTCCTTCAGACACATAATTTGCATAATAAGCATTAACTCCTCCTAATTCTTTTAGTGGTGTCCATTTTGTCCTAACATAAATCCTTGGATCTTCCATATATTTAGGTATTTCCTCAAAAGAATACTTAATTTTATCTTTAACCTCTAAGTAACTTTTTAGAAGTTTATCATTAGTCTGAAGTTTGCGAGACTTAACTCGTGTTTCACCGTTCCAATAATCTATTGTAATTTTATATTCTCCATCATTTAGGAAACCATTTCTATCAAAAGCAAGGTACCATATCAAATTACGATTGTATTTATCTATAATGTATCCATTACCGTTTGTAAAATTAAAAGATTGGTTTTTAATCTTAAATTCATAGCCATTCGGACCTTCAATAACAATATTTTTAATCGCATTTGTGCTTTTTTCTCCTGCTAAACCAAAAAATCTTATTTCAAACTTTGCTTGCTTTTTTGGTATATTACTTGAATTATTATTGCCATTAAATAGAATTTGGCTTACTACGATATCATCTATAGGAGGAACTGATTCATCTTTGATATTTCCATTGAAAAAAGACTCTTGAAATTCATTAAAACGATGTTTATATGGTATTGCCAAAATACGGGCGAAATTATCAAGATTTTCAAAGATCTCAGAACTTATCTCAATCCCCGCCTGATGGAACGCATTTATAATATTTTCGACCTTTGCAGGGCATCCTTTAATTGGAATCATTTCATTGATATCAGGATTATCTCTATGTTTATTAACCATGCACTGACCAAGTAATATTGTCTTTCTCTTACCTGGATTCGGATGCATCCGTTTTCCTAAAATAATCTCTACATCATCCCATGGGTCTCCATTCCACGCATAAGATAATGCTACAGGAATCAGACTAGTGATAATCGAACAGTAAGTGCATGTTGTATTATCATACTGACGATATGATATACCTTTTATGCCTTGTTTCTCGAATGCTATGGGGTTTGAACCATCCTCATTATACGGAAATTTATATTCATGATAAACTTGAACACTTTCAATATTCTTTCCAACAATCTCTACATCTGAAAAATCTATTGGTCTCTTATTAATATCAGCGTAATATGTTAGATAAGGAACATTTGCAGGATCATGACCAAGAATTTTAGCTCCGACCTTATCAGCAGAAAATATATCAGAAGAGGCAATTAAAATATTACTCCTTCTCATTCTGCCATCAAAACCTGGACCTCTTTCATTCGTGTAAATTCCATCAATGATTACAGCAGTAGGAGGAAGATTTTTTGTTAAACGGGCTAAATGAAAATCAAGATCTTTTTCATTATCAGCAGAATGACATTTTTTTCTGGAATTGATATCAATTAAGCCTTTCAAATTTTTTATACCTAAACTAACACGAGCTTGTGAATGAGTTTTAAGAACAGGTAGACTAACTATAAAATCGCTATGTAAAAAATCGCTATTATAATTAAGAGTTGTTCCATCACCAATCTCAGCTTTTTCGAAGGGTTGTTCCATAATATTAATTACTTTTATCCCATATTTCTGCTTGAACCTATTGTAACCTAAAGTTTCAAAAGCATGATGAGCGATTTCAAAATCTTTTGGATCTGAGGTAACTATTCCTTCTCCAATTGTTATATCTGATATCCCTCTTTCTTTTAAAGCAATTATCGTATCTTCAACAACACGGGATGTAGTAACAACACCATACTTAGGAAAATCTGGAATAGTAGACCAATAAACGATATTAGGCTTAAGAAATATACGCTCATTTCCAGAAAGACTTTGAAAAGCATCTGAAAGTTCAATAGCTCGTTGAACAGATTTAATTTTTTTTCTATATTTTACAATTGATACACGATATTTATTCATAAAATAACCACTTTTATTTCTAATTTTTTTTACATAAATCCTTGACAAAAAGAATGTACATTTCCTGGTAATACACTATGATTATATCCACCTTCTAATAAGGCATATCGTCTTCCTTTACATAAATCCTCTGAGTAAGTTTTCATTAATTGACCGAGTTCGGTATAATCTTTAGGATGTAGAAGATGCCCCCAATCATCAATGCCTTGATCAAAACCTGCGCTTGCTACAAAAATATCAATATTGTCTAAATCTTGCATATATGCTTTTACTTCTTTTATATAACCAGTTCTACCACTAGAATAGGGATTAAGAATTTTAACTCTAAAATCATCATCCCTATTTGTTAGAATATTTATATTTCCGTCTCCAGTATGAAGGTCGAAATCCAATACAAAAGCAGATTTTATTTTATTGTCGGTATATAGTTTTAATAAACTGATACTAATATTATTAAAATAACAAAAGCCCCAGCATGAATCAGCTGAAGCATGATGCCCTGGAGGACGGATTACAGCAAATGTTGGGTTTCCATTATATCCTTCTTCCGCAGCTAATATTGCTCCCCCCGCAGCTAGAGATGCTAATTCATACAATAATTCATTTCTTTTTATACTTTGGACATGCCTATGAGTATGAGCCCTTAAAATATCTTCATCAGATGCTGGTTTAGGTTTTATTATTTCATAATCAGGATTATTTTTCATTAATTCCATTATCCCTTCAAGGCGTCCAACTGAAGCTGCCGGGTCCCAAGCGTACTCCGAATTATAATATTTTTCATGAAAAACAATTTTCATTCTTTTTTCATCTTTAATCAATTACATTTAAAAAAGTATATGTTGAATATTATTTTAATTATTTTCTTAAATTTAGAAAGCACATTAGGAAGGAAAAAAATGGCAGAAAGAGAACAGACTATATATCAAAATTTACAAAAACACTTAGACCAATTCCCTGTAGGATTCCCTGCATCGGCAACAGGCATTGAACTAAAAATGCTGGAACACCTTTTTACAGAAGAGGAAGCATTCATAGCAACTAAATTAACTTGGGAATATGATTCACTTAATAATATTTATAATCGTTTAAGTGATAGTGATATATCAATCGAAAATCTAGAGCAAATTCTTGATAATATGATTAAAAAAGGGTTAATAAAATATAAGAAAGAGAATAATAAATTACTCTATGCTAATATTCCACTTGTAGTTGGAATTTATGAATATCAAGTGGATAAAGCGACTCTAGAATTCTTAGAGGATTTTGATGAGTATTTGGTAACTACATTTGGTGCTGAATTATTAGGTACAAAAATATCTCAATTTCGTACAATCCCTATTGAGCAGAGTATTGCTTCCGAACAGAGTATAGCAAACTATGATGAGATAAGGCAAGTAATTGAGAACTCTGAGGGTCCTATTGGTGTAGCAAACTGTCTTTGCCGTCAATCAAAGGATCTTATGAGCCAACCATGTAAAAAAACATCACTAAGGGAGAGTTGTTTATATTTTGGAACAACAGGGCAATTATTTATAAATGAAGGATGGGCACGCTCTATAAATAAAAAAGAAGCTTTAGAATTATTACAACATGCTAAGAATGATGGTTTAGTTCTGCAATCAGGAAATGCCAAAAGTCCAGAATTTATATGTACATGTTGTGGCTGTTGTTGTGTAATTTTGACAAAACTTCAAAAACTTCCACGACCTTCAAGAATTATCCCTGGTAATTTTGAATCTGAAATTAATTCTGATCTGTGTGTAGGGTGTGGAACTTGTATTGAACGATGCCAGACTAACGCAATAAAATTAGTTGAGGATAAAGCTAAAGTTATACTAAAGCGATGCATTGGGTGTGGAGTATGTGTTCCTACTTGTCCAGAGGGAGCAATTCAACTTAAAAAAAAAGATGAAGAAAATGTTCCCCCTAAAACTACAGAAGAACTTTATGCAATGATCATGGAGAAAAAACAGCAATTAAGAAAAAAATAAGGAAATAAAAATAATTTTAAAATTTAAATTAACTCCTTTTTGGTTAATTTAATAATCTACATCTAGATGTTTTTAAAAAAAATTAGCAATTAATTTTAAATATAACCTAATCTAAACATACTTTAATTAATATCAATTTTGTAATAGAGTGGTGATAGAATGTCCAAACAAGTAAAAGAAAGAATTAGTTGGAGTACAAAAGGTATTTGGTATGAAGCATGCGCAGCAGAGGGACATTGTTCATTTTATTTTGGAAGAGATAGAGAAGAACCTTGTAAATCATTTCAATTATTCCAATATGACGAAGGAAAAATAGGCGATGTGGATATAGGGGGTGTTATGGTAATTCATGTAATTGATTTATATTCTAATAAAGCTGCTGATGTATTGACTAAAGGTGGAGAAGGAGGTGTGTATATAAGCAATAAAACTACTAAAGAACAAAGGAAATATTTAGAACCTTATTTTAATAATAGAATTCCTGGTGGGATGATCTTATCGAAAGTTTTAGGAATAAAATATGTGGATATTAATTTAAATCAAGAGGGAAATACTTTCCATATTAGTATGCCTTACGGAGAAATGAAATTATCCTATACTCCAGGACTCGATGGAAAAAATCCTCAAAGACTTGAAAATTCTCTATTTGGTATGTATGTATCAGATATAAAAATCTGTAATACTCATTTCTGGAAATATAATGATTTTGGAAAAAATTGGGAGTTCAAGAATAGAAGCGGGGCTATAGCGAATTTCGATACAAAAGGAAAATCAAGGAATTTTTAAGCCAACAATAAAGAGAGAAATAAGACAAAAATTTATTTCGTCCCATATGCGAAAATTACAGATTTTTGAAACGTATATCCTTCATCTTTTTTAAAAGCTTCAATTCCCTGAGGTAGATAAGTTTCTTTAAGATCATTGAGTTTATCAGGATCGTGATTTAAGGTATATCTCATTATCCAAGCAGCATATTCCATTATATCCCACCATTCATCAACAGATTTATAAATTATATTATAATCTTTAGAGAAAATCTTGATATTGTTGAACCCTGCATCTTTCATAATCAATTTAAAGCCATCAACTGATTCTTTGCTATAACTGATGGACAAATTTTCAATATCATTATCTTTTTTCATATTTTTATATCTGAGATATTTTTGTAACAACCCTCTTGCGACTTCAATATCTTGTTGGTATTCCCATGTACTAAAAGCAGCTTCTCCTCCTGATTTTAACACTCTAAAAATCTCTTTCATTTTTGCATTGTTACCAATAAATTGGTTATTTTTAAAATCATAAGAATCACTAAAACCTATAAAACCGCATAAAATATTGTCAAAACTATTATCATCAAATTTTAAATTGGATGCCTCCATAGTTCTGAATTGAGCACTTTCAACAACAATATTTTTAAAGTTGTTTCTTGCTTGGGAGATTTTAGCTTCATTTTTATCAATACCAACTAAATGACAACTTTCCCCTAATTTATCAGCAACTGCAATTAAACAAGTACCACTTCCTGTGCCTACATCAAGAATCTTACCATTAGATTTTAAAATTGCTAATTTTACTAATTCTTTAGCAAAATCAGACCAATAATCTATACTTACAATTGTTAAGTCTTTAGTTTCTTGATTCATTTATATCATTGTATATGATTTTGTAAAATAAAAGCAAAAAAAATTATTAAAACCGTTTACTTAAGACATCAATCATATCCTTTGTCATTGAAGTAAGATTAAAACTAGGATTCCAACCCCATTCTTCACGAGCAAGGGAATCATCAATGGATCTTGGCCAAGAATCAGCAATTTCTTGCCGAAAATCAGGTTTATATTCAATTTTAAATTCCGGAATATGTTTCTTAATTTCAGCAGCAATTTCACCCGCGGAGAAGCTCATCCCCGTCACATTGTATACTCGACGTTTTAATTTTATATTATCAGCTTCTAAGAGATCAATCATACACTTAAGGCAATCAGGCATATACATCATAGGTAAGACAGTGTCTTCCTTTAGAAAACAAGTATATTGCTTATTTTTAATAGCTTCATAAAAAATCTCAACAGCGTAATCAGTTGTACCCCCACCAGGAAGAGTTTCACTACTAATTATACCAGGTAACCTCATTGAACGAGTATCAAGCCCGTATTTTTTATAATAATATTCTGCTAAAAGTTCCCCGGTAACCTTTGTAATTCCGTACATAGTGGTTGGTTGTAAAATAGTGTCATTAGGTGTATTATCTCTAGGCGTTGTCGGACCAAAAGCAGCTATGGAACTTGGCCAAATAATCCTTTCAATATTATATTTTCTTCCTATTTCAAGGACATTTAGTAATCCATTTATATTAATATCCCAAGCTATCTGAGGCATTTTTTCCCCAGTTGCAGAAAGAAGAGAAGCCATAAGAAAGATTGTATTTATCTTATATTCATAAATTACTTTCTTTAAAGCATCCATTTCTAAAGCGTCTAAATAGATTACAGGTCCTGTCTCCTGTATGATTTTTGGGAGAGGTGTTTTTCTTCCTGTAGCAATTACATTATCATTTCCATATTTTTCTCGTAATGCTGGGACTAATTCACTTCCAATTTGCCCAGCAGCTCCAATCACTAAAACTTTTCTCATATTGATCAGTAACTTATTGGTAGAATTCTAGTAGTGTATCATAATTTTATCGTATAAAAAAGTTTTATGACTTTGTTTTTATAGAAATCATTCTTAATTTGTTATTGATAAAACTTTATTATTACAAAAAATATAAGACAATTACGGTTAAATTATACAAATTAAATAATATTAAACAAAGTGATTAAATGAAAAGAGATCCAGTAGCTTTTCTAAAAGAAGAGATGACTGAGTTAAGAAATAATAATCTTGAATGGATTATTAGATATCTTGAGGAGGGTTCAAAGCCACACTCAGTAGTCGATGGAAAAAAAGTATTAATGTTAAATACTAATAATTATCTTGGGCTGGCGACGCATCCAAAAGTTAAACAAGCGGCTATCGATGCAACAGAAAAATATGGTGCTGGCGCAGGAGCAGTTCCCGTTATTGCTGGCTCATTTGATCTAACAAAAAAATTTGAAGAAAAATTTGCTAAATTCAAAGAAGTAGAGGCTTCATTGTTATGTCAAACAGGATTTGCTGTAAA
>JBHLKV010000050.1:0-16113 GCA_048886305.1 Candidatus Hodarchaeota archaeon | reverse complement strand
CCTAATTCTTCTTTAATAATATCCTCAGATTCGCCTGTAATTTTACCCCAAAGATGAGTTGCATCCTTTATTTCTACCTCTCCATCTTTAATCCATAAATAAACAGGATTCTTTGCTCTTCCCTCTACTATAATTGCATCAAATCCTGCGTGCTTTAACTCAGCTCCCCACTGACCACCAACTTCCGATTCACCAAAACCTCCCGTTAAAGGCGATTTTGCTCCAATGCTATTCCTACCTGTTCCCGGAATTGCATATCCTGTTAATGGACCTGTAGCAAAAATCAATTTATTTTCAGGACTTAATGGATCAATTTCCGCTTGGACTTCTTTTAAAAGGTAATATGCTACGAAACCTTCACCACCAATATATCGACGGTAAAAAATCTCATCAGGATGTTCAATTGAGATCTTATTGGATGTTAAATTTATCCTTAAAATGTTTCCAGTGTATCCATTTACCATATAAAACCCTTATATCTTGAATATAATTAATTATTATTTAGTTAAATTTCATCTCATTTATATTTCTTGAGTCTTTCTAAATTCATTTTTGTCAAATTTCAGAATAGTAACTTGTCATACTAAATATTATTTAGAAGGTTCTCCTATACATCCAAATTATTTATTGATTATCGTTGCGAATAAACTATTAATTTGATCCACCAAGGCTTTAGATAAGGGGCCAAATTCTAATGTTCTAGCGTTTTCTTCAATTTGTTCAACTGTTTTTGCACCCGGTATTGGAATAGTCGTTTTGCTAGTAGCCATTAGATAACCAAGCTGTCCTTGAATTAATGTTCTATCATCTTGCTTCAATAGGCTTTTTAACTTTTGGAGTTTCATATTAATTTCTTTATATCTTTCTTGAGAAAAATCGACTCCGGCTAGCATATGATTAGCTGCAATATTACTATGTTCATTATATTTCCCAGTTAGTATACCAGAAGCTAAAGGACTTCTTATTAATCCAATTAAGTTATTCTTTTCGCAAAGTTGTATCATTTGATCATTATGGAGTAGAATATTCATTGCATATTGCACAGAATTGCAATTTTCACTTTTTGTGAATATTTCCATTCGCTTAGGATCATCGGTACTCCATCCATACCCTCCAATAAGTCCTTCTTCAACCAATTCTTCTAACCTAATTTGTACTTTTCTAGCATCATCGGGATCATGATTACTGGAATGTAATTGGTAAATATCAATAAAATCAGTTTGAAGTCGCTTCATACTAGATTCAATAGCATTGCGAATATATTCCGGACTTGTATTTTTCTTATCTGGCGTGTGTGGATTTCCTTCTTCAAAAACGCTTCCAAATTTTGTAGCAATCACAACATCATCCCTATATTCTTTGAGTGCCTTTCCGAGAACCTTTTCACTTCTTCCAACTCCATATATATCTGCTGTATCAAATATATTAACTCCAAGCTCTATTGCTCTATGAACTGTTTTTATTGATTCCTCATCAGATACTTCTCCATATGCCAGATAAGAGCCATCGGCTCGCATAAATGGTCCCCCTAGACCAAAGCCTCCCATCCCTAAAGCACTTAAAGTCTTGCTACTTCCTTTAAGCTTCCGAATTGTCAAAAATTAATTCCTCTTTAGAAATCTATATTCACGGTTTACATCTTTTTTTAAAGCATTTTTTTATAAATAGTTTGAAATGTTGAAGTTCATTTGGAGTTCAAATTTAAGTTGAATTATCTTTAAGAATTATTTTATTTCAAGAAATAATTTATGCATGTAATCCTTAAAACCAAGCCTCAAATAAAATGAATAGGCTTCCTTATTTCGGGCTACTACATCCAACTCAATACGCTTTAATCCTAGAAAACTAAACCAGTCACGAGCTTTTTCTATTAAACGACTTCCTATTCCCATCCTCCTATAAGATGAAGTGACTATTAAATCATTAATTAAGCCATATTTTTCTTCTAAATATATGGGAGGATAATAACTTAATTTTGCTACAATAAAACCTATTAAATTCTCATCATCTACTGCACCAAAGATTTTTACATCATCCGATTTCATTAGCTCTTTTAAATATGATTCATAATTTAGATGCGCATCTTCTCTTCTTGTAAATAATGGTTCAATATCAGCATTAAAATCAAAAAGTTCTTTCCATAGTTCTAGAATTTCCGGGATATTTGATTCATTTAATTCAATTATATTAATTTCAATCACTTCTAATTTTGAGGTTAATAAAGATATTTTTAATAATTGGTGCATCACTTTTTAATTAATTAATAATCCCTCTTCAACTGAGGTTAAATTTGACTGATTTACACGATCTCACAGTGTATTACTTAGAAAAATTGGCAAAAGAATGTAATATTTCATTAAAGAAAAATAGTACTAAAGCAGAAAAGATAAAACAAATAAAAAAGGCAAACATTTCAAGAGAATATCTTAAAAAACTTGTAACTACATTCTTGGGTGAAAAAGAACAATCAAAGACAAATAGAAGTTCCAAAAGAGAATTAGAAACACGTATTACCAAACTTGAAGAACAAGTTAAATTATTAACATCTACCTTAAGTGAACTTAAACGAAATAGTAAAAAAGTAGAAACAGGTGAATTAATAGAAGAAGTAAGTAATTTAGATGATGTAAAAAGAACAATAATTTCAATGATAGATCCTGGTAAATCTCTAACCATAGATGAACTAATTGAAATTAAAGAAATACAGCAATATCCATTAAGCATGATAACTCGAGCTATCATTGATTTAATTAAAGAAGAAGTATTAATTGGGGCTGAAGGTAATTCTATTCAAAAAATAGGTGGAAGAATTGGAATATTAATTCGTAAATAAGATCTTCTATGACCTTATAATAGATTTCAATGCAATTTTTGCATCTTATTTTATATAAACTAAATGTATTTCTATGTTAGTTATTGTAATTTAAATGGAAAAAATGAATTTAACTGAAGATCAAATTAAGAGATATTCTCGTCAAATTGTCCTAAAAGAAGTCGGTGGCATAGGTCAAAAGAAATTACTAGAATCAAAAATAACTTTAGTTGGCTTAGGAGCTCTTGGATCCCCTGTTGCATATTATTTAGCTGCCGCTGGAATTGGTAATCTTAAGATAATTGATTATGATACAGTAGAGCCATCTAATTTACATAGACAGATTCTACATTTCACAAAAGATATTGATAGGAAGAAAACAGAAAGTGCAATTGAAAAGTTAAATATGCTAAATCCTGATTCCATTATTGAAATCATAAATGAAAAAATTACAGCTAAGAATGCTAAAGAAATTCTTAAGGACTCCGATTTTGTTATAGAAGGGTCTGATAATTTTCCAACTAAGATGTTAGTTAATGATACATGCATTTATTTAAAAATACCATTTACAATAGCAGGTGTTTTAAGATTTCATGGACAAATTATGACAGTGATTCCTGAAGAAAAAACTGCGTGCTATCGATGCATTTTTGGTGATATAATTGAAGGACCAACTGGAATGTCATGTTCCGAAGCTGGAGTAATCGGATTTGTACCAGGAATTTTGGGCTGCATAGAAGCAAATGAAGCATTAAAATATATTCTAGGTATCGGAGATTTAATAAAAAATAAAATCTTATATATAGATCTTTTAAGAAATACCTTCAATTTTATAGATCTTCATAGGAATGAAAGATGCATCGCATGTGGGGACAATGCAAAAGATTTAGTTGAAATTATACAATATGGAATTGATGACGTTTGTCAATAAACGATTTAAAAGAAACTGAAAAAGACTCTGTAAGGCATTTAGATATAAGGGGGAGAGTATGTCCATTGACATTTGTTTACACAAAACTAGAACTTGAAGAGCTTAGTAAAGGAGATATATTAGAAGTTCTTTTAGATTTTCCTGCTGCTCTTAAGAATATTCCTGAAAATTGTAAACGACAAAGCTTAGCGAAATTATTAGAAATAGAAGAATTGGATTCCAAAAAAGAAGTTTGGATCTTGAGATTAAAGAAACTTTAATAAAAAAAACTTGAATCAATGAACTATTTAGAAGCTTATATTTTATAATCAAATTCTTACTTTATAAAAAAAATTTTAATTATTTAAGATATTTAAAGGATTTCTATCAAAATGAATAGGTTCGAAAAACTAAAAACGAGTCTTGATTTAAGAGCTGAACCAGTAGGAGTGAAACTCATTTATGATTTTAATAAAAATGTAGAAATTGATAATAGATTCAAAGAAACACATAGTTTAGAAGGATATTGTCAGTATGTTAAAAGAGCTTCAAATGGAGAGTTCTTAAAAATAAAACGAGGGGATTTTTTATGTAAAATTGCTAATACAGTATTAAGTTTTGAAAGATCTGAGAATATAGAATTAAGTATGGAATTAGATATTAAAGGTCTTAAATACATTCTCCTATTTCCAATTAATAAATTTGAATTGAATGATTTTGATAGTATAATCTTAATTGTTAATCCTCGTAATTGCTTGATTATTATTAAGACATTTGTTAAATTATATCGAAAACCCCTGAAATTAACATTAGGCGCGGTAACAGGAGTATGTAGCGAAGTTACTGCCCATGTTATTAAACGTGAAGAAGTAAATTTTTCATTTTTATGTGAAAACTCCAGAATGAATGTTGTATTTGATGATTGTGAGCTATTATGCGGGATACCTGCTAAAATGACAAAAGAACTCATAGATGGAATTAATAATAATATATTAAATAATCAAAAAAATGTGTTTTAACATCGACAAGACTGTAATTCAAGCTTCAAATAAATCAGTTGACAAATATCTTTCACCAGTATCTGGTAAAATTATAACTAAATTATCTCCTTTTTTAAATTCTTTTGAAACTTTGTAAATTCCTGCCCATACTGCTGCTCCTGCAGAAATCCCTACAAAAATACCTTCTAATTTAGCTAATTTTCTTGAGGTTGCTACAGCATCCTCATAATTAACTTGAATTACACCATCATAAATTTCAGTATTTAATACATCTGGTACAAATCCAGCACCAATTCCCTGGATTTTATGCGAACCTGGTTCTCCTCCCGATAATACAGGAGAATCTTTTGGTTCTACAGCATATATTTTCACATGTTTTCCAACTTTTTGTCTTAGAATTTCACCAACACCTGTTATAGTTCCTCCAGTTCCTATTCCTGCTACAAAACCATCTATTTTTCCGTCTAAATCAAGAATAATTTCTTCTGCTGTAGTTTTACGATGAATTTCAGGATTTGCTTCATTTTTAAACTGTTGAGGAATAAAAACTTTATCGTTGTCTTTCGCCAACTCTTCAGCTTTTTCAATGGCTCCCTTCATACCTTTATCAGCAGGAGTTAATATTAATTCAGCACCATATGCCTTTAATATTTTTCTTCTTTCAATTGACATGCTATCTGGCATTGTGAGAATTAATTTATACCCTTTAGCAGCACAAACTAATGCCAAACCAATACCTGTATTACCTGAGGTAGGTTCGACAATTATTGTGTTCTTATCAATAATTTTCGCTATTTCAGCAGCATCAATCATCGATATACAAATTCGGTCCTTTACACTCGCGCCGGGGTTGAAAGCCTCGATTTTAACAAAAATATTTGGTTTAATTCCTTCAGTAATTCTATTAAGTCTTACTAACGGTGTATTCCCTATAGTTTCAATAATATTATTAAATATTCTTCCTATAATTTTTCACCTCCTCTATATATTGTGTCATTTAAATACCTCCTCCATTAAAACCGAAATAAATTTCAATATCCTTTTTTTCACTAACCGATTTGATTTTTAATTGCTTTTCAAGGAATTCTATTCTTCGATTTATTGAAGAAAGAGTTATTGAAATTGGATCGGGTAAATCTCCATGTGAAAGATCGATTCTTTTAATTTTTTTCCCATCGCGAGATATAATTTTTCCAGGAACACCGACTACTACTGAATTAGGTGGTATATCTTGAACAACTACAGAATTCGCTCCAATTCTCACATTGTCTCCAATTGTTATTGGGCCCAATAACTTTGCTCCCGTGCCTACAACAATATTGTTTCCTAAGGTTGGGTGTCTCTTGATTGGATCTGTCATTGTCCCTCCTAGGACAACACCTTGATAAATAGTAACATTATCACCAATCTTTGCAGTTTCTCCAATAACAACACCACCTCCATGATCAATAAAAAAGTCCTTTCCAATTTCAGCACCAGGATGAATTTCTATTCCAGTAAGTTCCCGGGTAATTTCTGAAAGATACCTTGGCACAAATGGCATCTTAATTTTCCAAAAAAAATGAGCAATACGATGTAACAAAATTGCTTTAATTCCCGGATAACTTGTTAAAACTTCCAATAGAGATTGAGCGGCTGGATCCTTATTAAATGCCGCACTAACATCAGAAACAAAGAAATTTAAAATTTTTTGTAAATTTTGATCTATCTCTTTACGATTTAGCTCTTCTAATCGAAAGTCTAATTTCAAAATACATTCAGCACAAAAATTATAATGATTTCTCTCTTTATCCCCTAAAGTCTTACCACAATTTAAACAGTTTAAAAATTCTTCCATTGTCTGCTATCATATTTTAATATTATATCTTGGAGAAAATAATTTAGTGAAATAAATAATTAAGTGCAATTTTTTCATCTAATTATAAAAAAAAAAGTTCATTATCCACCTGCAATAGCTGGTAAAAAAGATAGCACATCATTATCTTTAATAATAGTATCTAAACCATCAAATTGTCGAATATCTCTCCCATTTAAACCTATAATTATGTATTTGTTTAATTTACCTTCAGATACAATATTGGTCTCCTCAAAATCTCTTCCCAGTAAGGAATTCAATTTATTTAATAAATCCCTTAAAGTTATATCATGTTCAACATTTAAAGTGACTTTATCTTTACCAAATTTATCTGCCAATAAAGAAAAGAATAAGATTTTTATATTTGTCAATGCAAAAATCATTGGTATTTTAATTTTAATTTATAACAAGTGTTTACTATGTCAATATAAATATACTATTTATTTATTTAGTTTATAATAGTTAAATATTAATGCAATTTTTGCAAATAATCAGGTACCCAAAAAAGTGATTTATATTAAAAAAAATAAATTAAATATAGGACACCTTTCAACTGCATATCATACAAATTATATTTTGATGGAATCTGAAAACTTAAACAAGGATTTAAAAGCAGATATAAATTGGATTCTTTTTGGGACCGGACCTGCTATGGTTAAAGCATTCAAGGAAAATAAATTAGATATCGGTTATATGGGTTTACCTCCTGCTATTATAGGAATTGCTGAAAGAGTTCCAATCATATGTGTTGCTGGAGGACATGTTGAGGGAACAATTGTAGTTGCTAAAAGAATATTCAAAACACAACAGCAATTAGATAATGATTTAAGTAGGGTTTTTTCCCAGTTTAAAGGAAAAACAATAGGAGTTCCGAGTAAAGGTTCTATTCATGATGTCATATTAAATTATTATTTAGAAAAATACAACCTGTTAGAAGAAATTGCAATCAAGAACTATGAGCAAGCAGAATTCATAGCTTTGGATATGAGAGAAGGTCTTTTAGAAGCAGGTGTTGGAACTCCTGCGTTAGCTGTATTTACATCAACAATTTTGGGATCGCATTTAATTATTGAAGCTAAAGAGCTATGGTCAAATAACCCAAGCTATGGAATATTTGTTCATAAAAAACTCATTCAAAAAAATGATGAATTGATCTTAAAATTTCTCACTCATCATAAAAATGCATCAAATCTGCTTCGAGAATCACCAGCAGTCGCAGCAGAGAAAATAGCAAAATCATTTGAAATAATTGATAAAAATTATGCGGAAGCTATCCTAAAAATATCTCCAAAATATTGTATTTCTCTCTCAGAGGGTTATATAAATGCAACAATGAAATTCGTGAAGACTCTTTATAATTTAGGATACATAAAAAAAAATCTAAAAATAAAAGACATTTTTAATCAGAGATTTATTAATAAAGTACATCCAGAACCAGAACATTACTCCACAGATTAAAAAGAAACAGGGAGGAATTTTACATCATTTGTCGCGAACGCCAATTTTTTCACCAATAGGGCATGTAAATTTTGCGTTACAGTGCAAACACGCTATCTTAGGAAAAATTACGAAAAAACGGAAGACCAGCAAGCCTATAACTATCATAAATACTAATAATAACAATAGAGAAAAATTTAAGATTAAAGCAGGGATTGTTGCCACGATTGGGAAAAATAAAGCAGCCATATATATATTATTATAGCAAAATACTCCTTCTGCTCTTTTTGGAAAATCTTCAGGTTTTCCTTCCTTTGCTAATTTTCGTGAGATTATATTTAAACCAGATACACAACGTGAACCTTCCATTCTATAATACACACAATTTGGGCACACAGTTAATGGCATAAGAATGTACATTTGTAGAAATGCAAAAATAATATAAATTAAACCAAATAGGTACCCCAACCATAAAAATGCATACCCTATAATTAATCCCAATCCTCCTATTAAATAATGCAGAATTGTTGAAAATTCATAAATAAATACCCTCAAAAATGAATACTTTTTATACAATTTAGCTTTCGGTTTTGAAACTGAAGTTTCAAAAGAAGTCTCATTAGATCTCTCTTCCATTTTATTTGTCAACTTACCTTCTTATTAAAAATTTAGTTTTTGAAGTGTATGGAGTAACTCTAGTAGAAATATATATATAAGTATATGCAATTATTGCACCTAATTAAAGATTTGATTCAGAGATTAGGATTAGGGCTATCATTTCTATGGAGAAAAATTTTTTTTTTATGCAATTTCTGCGCTTTCCTCTTGGATGGAATAAATAATGAACTTAAAAAGTTAAAACTGAAATAGGTTTTTAAAAGAAAGAGAAAAGGAGATTTATTCAATCTTTTAATCAAAATTAGAGGGAATAATAAAACCACAGTTTTATTAAGGGCGAATTCAATATTTTGATTGAATCTAAATCCTTTAAGTAAATTTTTCCAAGAATTATTTATATAGTTAAAGGCAATATCTGCACCTAAAAAAATTTTTGATGATGAAAGCAATTTTAGTACCTTTTTATAAAAGGATTTCTTTTTTTAATATTATGCAAATAGATATTATTGACAAACAAATCATTAGAGCCTTATTTACAAAAGGTCGTGAAAGTTTAATCAGTATAGGTGAAAAAGTAGTTAAACCGGATCAAGAGATAATGAGCCATGCTGGAGTTAGAAAAAGAATTGTAAGATTAGAGGATTCAGAGATACTTAAAGTTCAAGGGAATATTAATATAACTGCTTTAAATTATCGGGCCTGCTTGATTCTCCTAGAAATGAAGAATTATGAAGAAGTAAAAAACATTATTAAAGCTTACTCTGAATGTCCAAGAGTTTTTTTGTTAGCACAGATTACTGGTCAATATAATTTAATAATGGGAATTGTAGGACAAAGTATAGATGTTTTACATAGATATATTAATTATTGTGGTCCAACTAATAAAAAAGGGATATTACACTCTGAAATATTATTTGTTTCTAATATAGAAACGCCAAAATTTCTTCCACTTAACCTCTTTAGTAAAGAAAGTAAAGAATGTAATTGTGGAAATATATGTAGAGATTGTGAGGCTTTCTTGGATGGGAAATGTGATGGATGTGGGAATTTTTAATACATTTATTTTCTAAAAGATTTTATAGGTTTCAAATGGAAACTTAATATAAGATCTGGTTTTATATTGAAACTAAGACCGAATCGTTCGTTTAAATTTACCGATTAACCAAAATATTAAAAAAGCTTTGTTCCATTTTATAAAATAAGAAATATTCTAAATCTTTCAAATCGTGTTAAGCATATTTTTATGATTGTTGAAGACAAATATTTTGTTAATACTTATGAAGAAAAAATGGGTTTATTCTCATTATCCCCTTCCTGTAAATTCATATTGTATATATTAAAGCAAAGGGGACCGTTAAATCAAAAACAAATTTTGAGCAAAACACTCTTACCAAAACGCACAGTAGCATACTCTTTAAAAACACTTCAACAAAATAAATTTATAAAGAAGTCTAAAGATGAGAAAGACAAAAGAATTAGTATCTTTGAAGTTTTAATTTAGAATGTTTTGTAGGGTAAATTTTATACATGATATAATAATTAAATTTTGAAAGGAGGTCGAGAAAAATCGTAGAAAAACATATTTTATATGTCCAAACAAGTGATGATCCCGAACGTCAATATTCTCCATTAGTATTAGCACAGACAGCTAAGGCTATGAATATTAAAGCAACAGTATATTATTTAGGAACTGGATTAAGAATCTTAAAACCAGGAGAATCAGAAAGAATAAAATTAGGGGAATTTCCAAGTGTGAAAGAGATGATTGATCAAACTTTAAATTCGGGTATTGAAATTTTAGTATGTGAGGCATCAAAGAGAATGCTAGGTTGGGAAAAAGTAGATCTGATTCCAGGTGTAAAAATCGTTGGTGCTGCAACTCTAAATGATTTAGTCTTAGAAGCAGATGCAACTCAATGGTTTTAATTTAGTTTTTTCTTTATAAATTAAGATTTATTTTTAATTTTGAAGATAGAATAGGTTCCAATTGCCTTAGCCACAAGTTGGTTATTCTTTAAAATTTCAGATTCTAATGTGGCAATTTTTCTACCTACATGAATTACTTTTGTATCGCATATAACGCTTCCAGATTGAACTGATTTAAAATAATTTATTTTGATCTCTACTGTCGCGCACAATTGTTGTTTTTCTAAATGTAAATAGAGTGCGGCTCCCATGCCAGTATCAGCCATTGAGTATAATACACCGCCATGTAGTACTTTATGTGGATTAAATAACTTTTCATTAACTTCCAAAACACATTGAGAATATCCCTTCTCGAATTTTGTAAAATTCAAACCAATTAAGTCGCCAAATGGATGAAATCCTTTAATATTCAATGGAAATGTTTTTGACATAGTAAATCTTAATTATTTAAAATTTAAGAATATTTATCACTATTTATTGTAATATATCAAAAGAAAGTAGTCGAAATAGAGTTAACATAAGATGGTTACATTTTCATTTGTATTATGTGCAGAGCCTTATAAATATGAAGCAATAGATACGTTAATCAATTTAGGTGAAGCTATAATGAATAAAGGTCATCAGATTTTAGGTATTTTTCTATATGGAAGCGGGGTGCATGCTATTAAAGAAAGAACAATTAAAGGTACTTCTACTCGGAATTTACCAGAGCGTCTCAATGATTTTTGTGAGAAGCATAGAGCTAAACTCATTGCATGTAGTACTTGGATAAGCTTTACAGGAATTATGAACTCTGAATTTATTCAAGAAGCATGCCAAGAAGGGCTAGGAGGACTGTCTGATTTGATTGCGCGATCTGATAAAGTTATTTTTTTAGGTCCTGGGGGTTAAAGTGATGGTAGAGTCGATAGTAATAATATGTGAAGAATCTCCTATTGGAAAAAATTCTGTAATTGAATCTATTCGTATGGCTACTGGTATTTTAGCTGTAGGAGATATTGAAAATTGTAAGGTAATTCTTATGGGTGATGCCATTTACTTTCTTAACAGAGATTTAAATCCTGAGGTTTTAAATACTGACAATTTTTCAGATATAATGAGATTGATCGAGTTTTCTGAAATAGAGATATATGTTCATGATGAAGCTCTTATTGTTGCTGGATTGGATCGCTCAGATTTAATTCAATACAATAATTTGAAAGTAATTAATATGAATGAAATATCTAAGATTATATTAGAAGCTGATATGTGTTTTAGATATTAAACGTAAATGGTGGATTATTTATGAAGAAAAATGATTCTCTTGTTTATTTATATGGTTTTAGTTTAAGATCTAGTTATAAATTAGAAAATCTCCTTAAAATTTTAAAAGAACAATCCAAAAATCATATAAATATAATATATGTTCTAATTCATGATGCTGTGATTGGTACTTCAAAAAAAAGCCTAATACCACCATCTTTGGTTGAATTATTAAACCTGCCGATGACCATATATGTAATGATTCCAGATCTTTTAGCTCGGGGGATAGATCCAACAAATTTAAGAAATAATATTAAAGCTATAGGTTATGAAGAACTTGTGGACATTTTGGCTAACACATCAAATATAGTATCCTGGATATAAAATCTTATCTTAGAACATCTCTCTTCTTATTTTTCTTCGAATTAACAATGTAATAAAAATTATAGGTATTATTATCGATAGCAGTATTGGAAAGAATGACCAAGAAATATTATTCGCTGGGATAACAGCTTCAAGAATCTGCCCTACAATATATTGAAGTACACTTGGGTCTACATCAGCGGTAAATACTATTACTAATTCTTTTGCAGGGTGCACAAATATCATTTTTCCTTCATATCCCTCAGCAGAGTATCCATTTAATTCCTCAGAAATCCACCATTGAAACCCATAACCACTTAGAGCCCCCAATGGGATGAATCCAGGAATTCCTTCAACATGGTCCCTTGAAGAGATTTCTATCCACTGATTCGAAATGATTCTACTTCCTTTCCAGATTCCTTTACTTAAATAAAGTTGGCCCAATTTAGCCATGTTTCGAGGAGTTAGAAAAAGTCCAATTCCACCAAATGCATTACCGTGAGAGTCTGCCATCCAAATAATATCATGTTCATCAAATCCTAAGGGCTCAAATAAATATTCCCAAGCAAATTCCAGTGTCGTTTTTCCAGTTGTTTGTTGAATGATGGCTGATAGTAAATGAGACGCTCCAGAATTATATCTATAATACGATCCTGGCTCTGAACTCATTAGTTTATCAAGGACATATTGAACGCTATCCAAACTGAAGCACATTCTTCTTAAATCATCATTAGTAGGTTGTTCACTCCAAGCTAATCCAGAAGTCATAGTGAGTAGGTGTCTAAGAGTCATACTCTCTTTACGAGAGTCAACATTTGAAAAGTTATATTCAGGAAAAAATTCGAGGACATATTGATCTATACTAGCAATAAAACCTTTATCGATTGCAATTCCAATAAGCGCAGAAGTAAAACTTTTCGTGACTGAGAAAAGAACATGTTTGGAATCCTTATTAAATACATGGTTGCTATCACCATAGTACTTCTCAAAAATCAACTTACCGTTGCGTATGATCAATAAACTGTGGAGACTTGACGCCCACTGCTCGCTAATCTGATTCAATGCAGTTGAATCCATTCCCTCTGCTATTGGACTGGACAATGACCATTCATCAGTTTGTATCTCACCAGGCAGAGGTGGATAATCTCCCCATAGCTTTACTGTCCAATCCCAACTCCCTGAAGCTAGTATTGTACCATCTGGAGAAAATTCAATAGATTCTATAATATGATCATGCCCTTCTAACGTGTCTTTTAAAATCCCATTTTCTATATCCCAGAGCTGAATCGATGAATCTTGCATATCTCCATAATACTCCCAGAATCTGTCTGGTCTTGGCCAATAATCCAATTGACCTACTGCTGCTGCTAACAATGAGTTATTATTAGAAAAAGAGACTGACCAAACCTCTTGGGCTAAAATTGATAAATTTTTCAACATAATGCCTGAATCAACTTCCCAAATTTTGATTGTTTTATCAAAACTTCCGGAAGCAAGTTTTAAACCATCCGAAGAAATATCTATCGATGAAATAATGTGAGTATGGTTTTCAAATGAGCGAATCTCAGTACCAGTTGTTATATTCCAAAGTTTAATTGTATTATCCCAACTTCCTGATGCCAACCATGTTCCATCTATAGAAAAGACAACTGAAGATACAGCATCATCATGTCCAGTAAAATTCTGAAGAATCTCTCCATTAGTGACATTCAACAGTTTAAGGGTATTTTGTTGTGAACCTGTCCAATCCTTACCCCATACCCCACTTCCCACTGCTATTGATAATCCATCTGGAGAAAATGCTAAATCCATAGGAACATGAGGACTAATGGAATATGCCTGGAGCAGTTCTCCTGTAGTTAGATTCCAGAGATTTATCTTTTTATCCCAACCTCCTGAAGCTAAGATCGTACCATCAGGGGAAAACGCTAATGATACCACACTATAATAATGTCTTTGTAGTACACGTAAAACTTCCCCACTGGTAACATCCCACAGCATGATGCTTCCATCATGACTGCTAGAAGCTAGTATTTGACCATTTGGAGAAAATTTTACCCTCCTTACCTCCCAAGCATGACCAGTAAGATTCGCGAAATTGTTATTATATTGCGTTCTAGGGGTAGATGTTTTATTTTGTAAAAAATCTTGCGGAATATCAGCATTTTTTTCCATTATATTCTGAGGAAATGGAAAAATAAATAGTATTAAAAAAGAGATGAGAAATATACTTTTGTTCTTTAGTAGCATTTGAATATCTATTTCATTTTATTCTATTTCTATATGAATTTTTGATAAATTCATATTTAAAGGTTTGCTTTTCATGAATAATAGTACTAGAAAAAATGAACAAATCTTTATTATTATTCTTATAAAAGTTCTATAATATTCTCTAAATCTCTTAATCCATTTGATTCAGCTTCACGAGCCTTTTTAAGAAGGTTAATAGTGACTTTACTTTTATCATTAATCCCAATTGGATCTATCGTTAACTTTTTCATCTCAAAAGGATACAGCTCTGCCACTTTTGTAAGATTATTTGCTACAATTTCATAATTTTCAATTGCTTTTTCCAAATATGGTTTAACTTTATTATTAAGATGAACTTTAGCTTCCTGTAGAAATTTAACTGCTTCTTGGCGACACTCTGCCCAAACTTGGGAATTATAAGCTTGGCCAAATTGTTCAGCTTTACCATTTTCCACCCACTTTATCCATCTGTCAAAACCAATAAGCCCAGAACTATATTTAGGTTTATAAATCCAATCATCTGGATTTTTTGAATGCTTCAATACCATTTTAAGTGCTTTTTTGACTTGTGTTGGGATATCAACGGTTGTTGTATCCTTCTTAACAGAATACATTTTTATAAACATTTGTCCTATTTCTTTCCATGATTTGGGACCAGCACCTTCTTCTTGAAAATATCCCTTGTAATAATAACCATTATTATCATATCCATATATTATATAATACTCTGAGACATCTCCAATTTGCCAACCATAGCAAGGATTATTATCTCTAATGGATGATCTAACAAAATCCCATGCATATTTTAATTTCTTCTCATAATCAGGATCTTCTCTGTCTGCGCAAAATTCTTCAACACTAGCACCAACATTTTGCACTAAATCCCTTATCATATTATTTTTCCAAGCAGTAGGTCCACTTGGGCATATATGATCTGCTATATTAATTATAAATGCATGTCCAGTGATACCAAATAACCAAGGCATTGAAATATTTATCCCTAGATACTCTAAACAGCCATATAAAGATACTAGTTGGGATACCCAATAACTCTTAAATTCGATATTACTCAGTTTTTTTATATTTGATATTGATTTCATGTATTGTTGACCTATAGATTGTCTTGTGTTTATTTTACTAAATTCTGAACTTCTATAAAGAGCAATATTATTATGAACAAGAAGCTCCCCATCTTCAGTAACTTTATAATGTCCTCTCTCAATACGCTTAATTAATTTCAAATTTTCAAGTTGAGATAGATGGTTAGCGAGTGCCGTTTTACTTAAATTAGTAAGCTTCTTTAATCTCAAGAAATTACATAATCCTTCAAGAGTTAAAGTAATTAGTATTTTCAATCTCATAGGATGAGCAATGGCCTTAAAATATTCCGCAATATAAGTAGATTCCTCTTTAGAACTCTTGAGCAGATTTGTTTTATCAAAATCCATAATATTACATCAAAATTAGTGCTTAATTATTATATTACTAATACTTTTAGGAATTTAAATTTATTCATGGAAAGGTTAAATAATAGAACTATAATTAGTGAACAATTAAAATATAGTTTTATTTAACATTAATACTAATTTATTTATTAAACATTAATTTCTGAAAAGGGTGATATACCATATCAATTTTATTTGATCCAATAAAAATTGGAAAAATGGAAGTTAGAAATAGATTTGTGCGATCAGCAACT
>JBHLKV010000049.1:1854-16378 GCA_048886305.1 Candidatus Hodarchaeota archaeon | reverse complement strand
GAATAAATAGATAATCACCTAATAAAATCTACTATTATATATTAATAAAGCTTCATACTTTAAAGTCTTAATGGTTCTTATCTAATAAGTCCAAACAGATAAATATAGATAATTAATAAGTCTAATTCTAATTTAAGATTAAGAGTTTTCTCTTAACTGGAATTGAAACCTTTTCTACACCTAAACTTTTTACATATTCTGCCGCTTCCTCTAATCTTTTAGGGCTTTGATGGAAAAAGCATACTTTTTTCGGTTCAAGGCTTTTTATCATTTCAGCCAATTGACTTTTATCAGCATGGAGTTTAATTTTAAGTTGAGGAGCAAAAGTATTGATTAATAAAGCGCGAAAAGGTACTTTCCAAGTCTCTGAAAACTCAATTTCATCACTACCAGAAACTAAATCAATTCCTGGCTCTTCGTGGATAGAACCAGCTAAAAATACTAGATTATGGGGACTCCGTCCGATAACATTAATTATGTTCCTAATAATACCATATGAAAGATCTGGAGGATGGGAAATAATGATATTATTTTTCTCTCTTAAAAAATCTAAATTATCATGATCAAACCATCTAAATTTAATACTATTAAATGGATTTGCTTTATCACGAATTAATCTTGAGATTGGTCCATAAATATATTCGTATCGATGGTTTATAACTTGAATATTTTTCCTGACCATCATGTCTACATAAATATTAGGTCGTTTTTTGAAGCCACGTCTTAATTGCAACTTCCTAAAATAGCGCCAGAAGATTAGCATAAAGGTTATTGCTAAACTCGAAGGATCAGCACCAATTAAAACATTATCTTCATATTCCGCTTTTTGCTCTAAAAAGAGAATTAAACTGTGAAATTGATCAGATAAATTACCAAAATCCTCGCTTGCACTTGTTCCATCAATTAAAAGATAATCGATTGGTCGAGATATTTGTTCTAAGAATCGCCTAGTCCCTGCAAAAGGAGTAATATCATGATAGGTATAATCTCCTGTATATAAAAATCGAAAATCATTGACCTTTGCCAATAACATCAAAGCTCCTGGCATATGGCCTCCATGAAAGAAAGAAAGATAGCAATTTTTCTCTTTAAATTCAATTTTATCGCCATTTTCTACATATATTACATTTTTTATGATATTTCTATATTCTTCTTCCTCAATTTCTTCATGAGTCTCCTGCTTTAAAAAGTTAGAATCCCGTAAAAGAAATAGATCTAGTGTAATCCTTGAGCATAATATTGGGATGTCTGGATATAACTCAATCAATTTTTTAAGCCCTGAAACATGATCAAAATGACTATGTGAAATATAAATTGCATCAATTTTAGGTTCAAATGATGCCGAATTTATGATGATTTGACGTTCAGAGTCAATTTCTTTTCTTTTTTCTTCTTCTAAGATTAGTTCTGGAAGGTTTTCAAGATATTCTTCAATATGTTTAAAGTCATCTACTTTTTTAATTTCTTCTTTTTCCTCTTCTTCATCGCCCTCTTGAAGAATAGTTTCAGAAATTCCACAATCTAATAAAATATTTAAGTTTCCTAATCCTAAAATATGACAATTATGATTGGGTTTAAGTACTATAGGATAAATAGTTATTCTTTTGTTGTTATTATTATTTTGAGAAATAGATAAAGCTTTAAAATAATCTTGGTTAAATTTTTTTTCAATTCTATCAATTGCCAGTGAGATTTCACTAGATCCGACAGGAACTCCTGTTATGTAAAAATACCATCCATATTTTTTAACTAAACTTTCTAAATTTTCATACATCTTATCTCCAATAAGGGATTTTACAACAATAACCTTCTCTTTAATGTAATAAATAACTTTTCTAATCGATTTCTTTTCTTTTATAGGTATAACTTCATATTTATTGAAAAAATCTTCTAGAACTTCTTTTATGGGTACTTGTGGAATCCCTTTTGATTTGATTAATTTAATAAACTGGAAATATTCTTTTGTATGATATAATGGACGCATATTCTCTTTTTGTTTAATTGGAAAAACCAGATCTTCAAACTGAAAATTTTCTTTACTTAGCGTTCGTTCTTTTTTAATATCTTGTTTTAATTTCTTCTTTTTTGATTTTTTTTCTTCAATATCAGATTTAGCTATGAAAAAGAACCACCCATAATCTTGAATTAATTTATCTCTATTCCAAATAATATCCTTTCCTGATTTTGTAATAGTGATAATTATTCTATCTTTTAGAGAGTAGATAATTTTTGTAATTGATTTTTTTGATTTTTCAGAAATGTATTTATTTTTCAAGAAAAAATGATCTAGGACTTCATTAATTAGTTTCTGAGGAATTTTTCTATTTTCCATAAACTTAAGTTTTTGATTATAAGACTTAATTTTATAGGAAGAATCAATATCTTCCTTTTCTATAAGTATTATTTTTTTATCTAAAAATGAAAATTCCTCATTATCCATTATTTAATCATATTTAACAACAAAAAAAATAGTTGTGATTTCTAATAATTAAAAAATCTAAAAAAATTCATAGAAGTCTCCTAATGAATTCTAAATTTTAAATATCATTTCATTTTTTTCCTTTTCAAAAGATCCCACTGGGTTTTCTTTCTTGTGGGAAAAGCTCCCCCTTTTACAGATTTAACTTGTTCAATAGAAACAAAAGCATTTGGATTAAAGGTTCTAATGATTTCCATTATTTTAGAAAGATTTTTTCGTTGAATTATTAGAACTAGTAATTTGACATTTCCTTTTATACCTTCAGCTGTCAACATAGTAAGACCATAACCTTGGACTCTTAATTCCTTTATCAATGATTCTGGATTTTCACGTAAAATTAGATGAAGACTTAATATTCCTAATGATATTTTATCTTCCACAATTAATCCAACATAATTTCCCATTGCAAATCCCCCTGCGTAAGCAAAATAGTATAAAAAATTAGTTAAATTACTGAAAATCTGACCCATTGCTAAGATCCAAATAAAAATTTCAAAAAAACCAACTAATGGGGCTAGAGTCCTCTTACCTTGAGAAATAAATACTATTCTTAATGTACCAAGAGTTACATCTGCTACTCGAGCAAAAAAAATCAATATTGGCAGTATTATTAAAGAAAAAATTGGATTACTCATTATCATAATTAAAAGCACTTTTTTCTTAACCTAATAATCTTATTTTTTAAGTTTATTATAAAATAAAGAATTA
This sequence comes from Candidatus Hodarchaeota archaeon, assembly GCA_048886305.1. Taxonomy (GTDB): domain Archaea; phylum Asgardarchaeota; class Lokiarchaeia; order Sigyniarchaeales; family SOKP01; genus Loki-b32. Next base: position 13,191 of record JBHLKV010000049.1, on the reverse strand, counting down.
GAAGATTTAATTTCTTTTTGATTAAAGTTTTATCCAGCAACAACTACTCCTGGGTGCCTAATCTTTTCTCTTTCTGCTAATTTTAAAGAAAGTTCCTTTTTTAAATCAGCAAGTTTATTTTCTCTTTTTCTTACATCATTTTCTTTGTCTATTAAATCTTTTTTTTGTTTTATTAACATTTTTTTTTTATCTTCACAGTTATCTTTAGCTTTCATAATTTTTTCTTCTGAACTATGTGCTTTAACAACTTTTAGATAATTAAATTGTGCTTTAGCTAACTTTTCTCGTGCTTTAGCAACATCTAATTTTTCATTTGCTAATTTTAACTTTTGCTCAGCAATTTGTTTTTCAAGTAACGCTACTTTTTTATTAACATCTGCTATTTCTTCTTGATTTTTAGCTATTTTTTCATTATATGCAGCATATTCACTTTCTATTTTTAATTCTTCTTCTGGAAAATCAATTATATGATTCTCTTTAATCTTAGTTTTTTCTTCTGCTAAATTATTTCTCTTTTTAGCCAAATCTTTCTTTATTTCTGCCAATTGATATTCAATCTTCATCAAATTTTCTCTGGCTTTTGATTTTTTAATTTCAATTAAAGCATTATTTTTTGATTTTTGAGCTACTTCTCTTTCATGGCGAGCAATTCTCTGATTTTCCTGCGCTTCTTTTTCAATATTCATTAACTCATCCATTTACTTTCACCCCTTAATATTTTATTTTAAATTAAATCTATGGAAGAACCCATATATATATTAGTAAATTTTTTTTCCCTTCTCAATCTCTTGTTTTAACTCTGTTATTTCAAGATTCTTATGCTCTATTTCTTGTTTTAACTTAGCAAATTCTTCTTCAAGATGACTTAACTCTTTTGTAATTTTTTTCATTTCTTCCTCATAAACACTTGAATCTATAATTTCTAACTTTTTTCTTAAATCTTTAATATTATCTTCTTTATTTTGGAAATTTTCTTGTAAATCCTTTAGTTCCTTTTCTTTTGATATTATTTCGTTTATAATTAATTCTCTTTCATCCATATCAATTAAATCTTCAATCCTAGTAATATATCTTTTTATAGCTGTTAATTTTAGTTCTTTCTCTTCTTCTTTTTTGAAAAAAAGGGCAATATTGCTTTCTTCTCCTAACTTTAAAATAATAACAGAAATGTCATCAGTTTCAAAAATGAGTTTTTTATAATTATCAAAACTATAATTACAAATTTCGTAGACTTTTTTAATATGGTTTAAGACATCTGCTAAGTTTTCACCCATTTTGGGGATATTAATCTCTGGTTCAAATGTAGTTTGAAAAATTGTTCCATTATTGTAAAACATTACAATGTGGCTTACTTCAGGTAAAGCCGTTTTTATACGAGCTATATTTTTAAATACCATTTTAATGTCACCTAATAATAATATTTCTGATTTTAATTAATATACTGCCAATTCCTGATCTGACTTTGTGAGAACTAAATTTTAGTATACAATAGATTATAATTATTGAACAAGTAATTATTCCAACAATTATAATACCAATTTGAAAATTAAAAATTAAAGTGTAATAAATTGAAAGAATTATTAATTGATAATTAGTTGTAACAAAACCCAATTTAAAAAATGATTTAAAGCTAATTGGACGTTTATTTTGTTCAGAAATGTTTAAAACAAGTACATTATCTCCCAATGGAGTTAAATTATCACCCCAATTTGCTCCAAATGCCATACTATAAAAGACTTGTTTTCTATCAACTAATAAAGCACTTTCTGTCATTTTATCAGCCACTGGAATTAATACTTTCGTAATTGGGATATTGTCAATACAACTACTTAAATATGCAGAGAACCAAAGAATTAACATTAATTGAAAGAAAAGGTTACTTCCTCCCAAATTTAGCAATATATCTCCAATTGCACCAGTAACGCCAGTTATTTCAAGTCCACCTACTAATATAAAAATTCCTAATAAATAGAATAATAGTTCAAAATCTATTTTATATATTATCTCTTTAGGATCTATTTTAGTAATGATAATTAAAATAACTGCTGTAGTTATTGCTATAATATCTGCTGAAACTAAGGAGGAGGGTATTATTGCTAGTAGTACTAATAAAACTATTAAAGCGGTTAAGGATTGAACTAGTAATCGTTTATTTTGAACAACATTCCAGACATTAAACTCCTTTAATACTCTTATACCTTCTTCAGGTATAGTTAAATCATCTTTATAAATTAAAATGAAAAATAATATAGTAAATATGAAAACTACCAAAGAAATTAATCCAATATTAATGAAAAATTCTAAGAATTCTATGCCAGCAAATGTGGTAATTAATATATTAGGTATTGAAGAGATAGAAAAAATTGTCCCTCCAATATTCACTAAAATTGCCTGTGTTAATATATAAGGAGATGGATTGATATTTAGAATTCTTGATACAGTAATTGTAAGAGGGATAATAATGATAACCGTTAAAATATTATTTAGGATTGATGATATGAATACTGTTACACAACAAAATATTACCATTAAGAGAATGGGTTTTCCTCTTGATAATTTAATTAATTTTCCTGCAATCAATTGGAATGTACCTGCCTCGTGAGATATATTAACAATCATCATCATTCCAATAATTAAAATTAAGGAATGTAAATTTACAAAATCATCATCTTTAGAACTGAACATTAAATCAACAATTATAGAGAAATCAAAACCTTCAATAAATATCAACACAAAATATGTAATTATTGCTGCTGATAATGAAGCAATTGCTCGATTTAATCTTTCAGTGATAATAAGAATAATCACTATAATAAACGATATTATTATTATTATAGCGCTTATGAACAAGTTTTTTCAACTTTCCTAATTCAATAGTGATAAACTTTGAAAACATACTAAAAATAATAATTTTACTTAATCATATATCTGATCATTATTATCCCCTTCCAAATTATTATATTCACGATCCTCACTAATTTCATTGTTTTCCATTTCATTTTCTTCTTCATTAATTACTTCGAACTCATCACCATAAACAACTGAGTCAATTTTTTTCTTTTTTCTATTATCTTTTTTCATGATATCACGTCAAGTTTAATCATTATTATAATTTTTTCAATTTATTTAGATTATTTGCCTAAAAACTAGAATTTTGATTATAGAATTTTAATAATTTCTCAAGATCTATAGGACCATTGATATTGATCAAACTAACTAAATTTTGATCTAATGGTTGAATAGTGTTTTCCACAGACACATAATTGATTTTCCAATTATTATCGATGAAATTATATAAACCATAATTCTCTTTTGTTAGAATTTCTTTTGCTTTATAGAATCCTTTTTCAACGGGATAAATAGCAAAAAATGGTTCTAAAAATCCGTTATTCCATCTAGGTATGCAGCAGTCATACCCATCAGATTCATCTATCATTAATTTAATTATTTCTGGTTTAATTAAGGGCATATCACATGATAACAAGAATGCTTTTTCAAAATTTAACTTAATTAATTCTTTTAATCCAGAATATATGCCTAACATCGGTTTAAAGATTTTTGGATACTTAAATATCACACGGTCATCTAAAATAAAAGAGATTTCTTTAGGGAATTCTATTGATTTGCGATAATCAAAAATTTGATCTTCAGAATGTGCCACTAAGAAAATATCTTGATCAAATTGCTTTAGAGTTTCTATTTGATGTAAAATCAAGGATTTGCCAAAAAATTCTATTACTGCTTTTTCAGTACCAAACCGGGTACTTTTACCTCCAATTAAGATAAGGATCGCAAGGTATTTTGGATTTTCCATTTTAAATTGTATATTTTTGTTATTTTTAGAATTAGTAATTAAAATAATTACTACTAAAAAAACTTCATTTTAAGAATTCTTTTATTGGGAGCCTTTAAGGTTTTTTCATTTTATCATAATATGCTAAATTCAATATTCTTCGTCATAGTCTTCCCAATCTTCCTCCTCGTCTTCATCCCATTCATCTTCATCTTCTTCCTCATCCCACTCATCTTCATCTTCTTCATCCTTATTTTTCCCATAAGTATGTTCTATTTCCATTTTCTCCATCTCCATTAATATTTTAATTTTAATTTAATTAAAATATATATATTTTATCAAGTACGTAAAAAATCAAAATATATATTTAAATATTTCTAATTTATATAATAATTGCTAAAAGTTAAGATATCAATAGGGATCTAGTAAAATTTAAATAGACTTATAAAATTTAAGGTTAATTATTTTTCTCAATCTTTACAAATGATAAAATAATGCAGATATTCGTGGTTAAAAAATTCATTAAGTAAGTAAAAATAATCAATTACTCTTAAATTTTTAAAATTGATTTTTATAATTTGAGAAAATGCTGATTATAATTAATCTAAAAATTAAATAAAATTTCTTTCGGATCTCTTGAATTAATTTAAAAAAAGCCTATTTATTTAATAGTGAATTGTTCATATTTCAAATATATAATCCAATTGATTAGTTAACAAGCAAAATGGCTTATAATTAAAATGTTTTAGTTCATAAAGTAATGTTAGCTTTCATAAAATCTTCTATATAATAAGAAGTTCCAGTATAGAACTCTTATGTTATTTTTTATTTACAATATGTAAAGCGAAATATTTATAAATAAGTTAATGTATATATGTCATCAATATTCAAATTTGATTTATAAGAAAAAAAGTCAAATCTATATAAAATTTAAAAGGAAAAGATAAATTTAACAAATGCTAATATTAAAAACTAAATAAAATTTTTGATAAAATTATGAAATATTAGAAGAAATATAAGATCACTTAACTAATAATAAAAAATAAATGAAAAAAATAAAAAACTCACAAAAAGATGAATGTCAAAGAAGATTATTCTGATCGGAAAAATGTTAGTTTAAATAAAGGTGAAAATAAAACCCCTCTTTGTTTCGGCCCTGTTACTGATTTAGAAGAATTTGTAAGAAAAGATTGGTGGAAAAAAATATTTAATGCTTTTTATTTGAAGACCGACGGGGATGTGGTTGAAGACCATAAAATTACTTCTTATGAAGTAGATGTTTTTTCCAAAATATTAGATTTAAGACCAGAACATAATATACTTGATCTTTGTTGTGGACAAGGTCGACACTCAATTGAATTTGCAAAAAGAGGTTTTGAAAAAATTGAAGGATTGGATCGATCACGATATTTAATTCAAAAAGCAAGGATTAATGCTAAAAAAAATGGTTTAATATGCAAATTCCATGAAGGGGATGCGAGAAATTTACCTTATCCTCCCGATAACTTTGATAAAATTATGATTTTAGGCAACAGTTTTGGGTATTTTGAATCTATAAATGATGATTTTAATGTTTTAAGAGAAGTATTTCGGGTGTTAAAACCTTGGGGCAGTATTTTAATCGATTTAACAGATGGAGAGTACTTAAAACACAATTTTCAGCCCCGATCATGGGAATGGATTGATAAAAATCTCTTTGTGTGTCGTGAAAGGTCATTGTCGTTAGATAAACAAAGATTGATCTCACGTGAAGTAATTACACATGTAAATAAAGGAGTAGTTGTTGATCAATTTTATGCTGAAAGATTATATTCTAAAAATAAAATTTCAGAGATCCTAGAAAAAGCTGGTTTTAGTGATATAAAATTCCATGGCATAATAAAGCCTGAATCTCAACGAGATCAAGATTTAGGCATGATGGAGAGAAGAATTCTTGTCAGTGCAGTTGTCAAAAAAGAATGGACACAAATTAAACGAACTACTTTACAAGATAAAAAGGTTGTTGTCTTATTAGGGGATCCTGATAAACCAGATATTCTTAAACCCTTAACTATTTTTGATGATGATGATTATTATACTATAGATCAATTAAAATCTGCTTTGAGAGAGCTTGAAGGCTATAATTTTGTGTATCTAAGCAACCATGATACTATAATTCAAGATTTACAGAAGTTAAAGGGAAAAACGGATTATGTTTTAAATCTATGTGATGAAGGATATTATAATGATCCAAGAAAAGAATTGCATATACCTGCTCTTCTGGATATTCTTAAGATTCCTTATACTGGTTCAGGACCCCAATGTTTAGCATTTTGTTATGATAAATCATTAGTGAGAGGTATTGCTAAAGAATTAGAAATTCCTGTTCCCGAAGCAATATTTATAAAACCTGAAGATAAAATTATTGACTTACCTTTATATTTTCCAGCAATAGTAAAACCCAATTTTGGAGATTCAAGTTTTGGTATTACTCAAAGGAGCGTGGTTAATAATGGAGAAGAATTATTAAATGCAATAACAGAAATTAGAGAAAAATTTGGCTATGATAAACCAATTTTAATTGAACAATTCTTAACTGGAAAAGATTTAACGTTGGGTATTATTGGAAATCCACCTGAAGAATCTATAATTCTCCCTATGATAGAAGAAGATTATTCAAGCTTACCCCCAGAATTGCCAAAAATTTGTGGATATGAGGCTAAATGGATTCCAGATTCTCCTTATTGGAATATTAAGTCAATACCTGCTGAACTTCCGGAAGAAACAGTTCAGTTAATTGAATCATGTTCTTTAAAATTATTTGAAAGATTAGAATGTAAAGATTATGTAAGATTTGACTGGAGACTTGATACAAATGGAAATCCAAAATTATTGGAAGTTAATCCAAATCCTGGTTGGTGTTGGGATGGACATTTAGCTAAAATGTCTAAATTTGCAGGTTTTTCATATAAAGAAATGTTAGTAAATATACTAAATACTGTTGAACAGCGATTAAAAACATTTTAATCTCTTTATTTCATTTGAAGAAATCTAGAATTAAAAGCACAAATTCCATTATAAATATAAAACATAATAAAATCTCAACGTAAAGTAGAGTTTTTTCATTTATATTTGTTTGAGCAATATTATAGATATCACCTAAAGTTTCTATACGATGACGTATACTATCACTCCATTGTTTTAATTGAAATAAGTTTGATAAACTTGAATAAATTTGAGATAAATAATAGTCACCTATTAATTTTGAAACATTTTCGATATTTTCCAATAAAAAAATTAAATCATGACGTAATCTAATTAAATTTCCCACCCTTTTCTTTAACCTATTGAATATTCCACGACCTTTAAAATAAATTTTATGTATATCCCCCTCAGCTAAGGATAATCTTTTATCTAATAAATAATCTAACACACGTAATTCAAGTAATTGATAATTCGCAATTTCAATAATTAGTAAAATATCTTCATAATCACAATTTGGATCTATAATCAAACATCTATCAAAATCAAAAATTACCAAATCATTTTTTAAAAAAGAAAATGAGTTTTCTAATGTGTGAATTATTTGATTTTGATGTAGATTTAATGAAGGATTTTCACCCATTAGTAGAGCAACAAAATAAGATTCATTTTTTGCTAGAAAGTCGTTAGGATCTTTAACTTTATCTGTCAAACAAAATAACGTATATTTTTCATAATGCAATGAACCAAAAGTATAATTTTCTTCATCGACATATTTTTTTATCTGTTCATATAATTTATTAGAATGAAATTTTAAAAATTGATTTATATTAAATTCCCCATGTTGAGTAAAAAATTTGATTCTTTTTAAATTATGTAATTCTTCTAAAGGTAGATTCATAAAATTCAATCTTGCTATGAGAGATATAACACCATCTTCATAAATTTTAACTATAATTTTTATATCTCTAACAAAATCTACATTTAAAGAAATATTTTGCTTAAGTTCCATAATTATAGGTTTAGGAAAATCTAAATAGGAAGGTGTATCCTTAGTTTTTATAATTCTTTTATCTGGAATTCTAGGAAAAATAGAAGCAAGTTCTATTAAATTTATACTTCTTCCTATATCAATTAATCTAAGAAAAATTACTTCTCCATTCAAAACTAAATGTTTAAATTTTTATACTTAATAGAAATCAATATTTATTTTTTAATTTTCTTTAAACCAGAAAGAAAGTATTAAAAAGTTAATTATGATGATTTGGTGGGGTTTTATCAAACATATACTTTACTCCTTTCTTAAGTGGAGACATTTTTCTTAACCTCTCTATTATTGGAGGTAATTTTTCTAAGAAATAATTAACTTCTTCGTCTGTAGTAAATCTTCCCAATGAAATCCTTAAAGAACCATGAGCTTCTTCTGGTTTTAAACCTATAGCTAGCAATACATGGGATGGCTCGAGAGATTTTGAGGAACATGCAGATCCTGTAGATGCACCAATATCTTCCATATCTAAATCTAAGACAATAGATTCTCCCTCGATATATCTGAATCCTAAATTGACATTATTAGGCAATCTTTGAGAAGGATGACCATTAAGATAGGTATCATCAATATTTTCTAATACAGATTTTATAATTTTATCTCGCAATTTTATTTGTCTTTCAGCCTCCTTACTCATTTCTGCTTTTGCTATTTCCACGGCTTTAGCAAATCCAGCTATTAATGGTACTGCTACTGTGCTTGGTCGCATGTCTTTTTCATGTCCTCCACCAAACATCAAAGGTTGAATAAACTTCCCCCATCCTTCTTTTTTCCCGTTATTTCGTATATATAATAACCCTATACCTTTTGGACCATAAATTTTATGAGCAGAAGCGGATAAGAGATCTATATTCATTTCATTAATATCGATTGGAATTTTACCAAAAACCTGAACGGCATCTGTATGAAAAATAACATTATGTTTTTTAGCTATCGCTCCGATTTCCTTAATGGGCTCGATTGTACCTATTTCATTATTTGCAAACATTATGGTTATAAGAATTGTATTATCTTTTATCGTATTCTCCAATTCTTTAATATCAATTAAACCAAAATTGTCAACTGGTAAGAAAGTAACTTTAAATCCTCTTTTTTGCAATTCTTTACATGGATTTTCGACTGCATGGTGCTCTATAGTAGAAGTTATGATATGATTTCCCCTTTCTTGATTTTGTAGAGCCACTCCCATTATTGCTAGATTGTCTGCTTCTGTACCTGATGATGTAAAATAAATATCTTCTGCTTCTGCATTAATCAATGAAGCTATAATTTTGCGAGATCTTTCTAGCGATTGACCCGCTTTTTGCCCTATTGAATGTAAACTAGAAGAATTTCCATAGGTTTCTTTAAAATGTCTACTAATTTCTTCAATTACTTGTGGATCCATTGGAGTTGTGGCAGCATTATCCAAATATACATAATTTGAATTCTTCATACTTGATCTATCCTTAAAATTTTAGTACTTCTAATTAATATTTATAATGCCTAATTATTTTAATTCTTTTGATTGGAATTTATAAACTAGGTTTAATTTTTGATATATTAAGATTACTCTAAACATAGATAATTGAAAAATGACATTTAAACTAATGTGGGGAATCACTGGAACTGGATATGTACTCCAAGAATCAATTAATTTAATGAAAGATTTGCAGGAGAATCATAATGTAGATTTAACTATAATTTTATCTAAAGAGGGAGCAGCAGTTGTAAAATGGTATAAAAAATGGCTTCCATTAACAGAGGTAGTAAAAAAGGTTAAAGTAGAAAAAACACCAAATATCCCATTTTATGCTGGACCTCTACAACTTGGACAATATGATATGTTTTTAGTGTGTCCAGTTTCGGCTAATAGTGTTGCCAAGATTACTTATGGTATTGCTGATTCTTTAATTACTAATTGTGTAGCTCAAGCGATAAAAGGTGGTGTTAAAGTATATCTATTTCCTTCAGACCAAGATTTAGAACCAATTGTCACAACAAGACCAGATGGAAGTTCTTTGGTTCTAAAAATTAGAGATATAGAAATCGATAACATTAAACGATTAAAAAAGATGGAAGGAATCTACGTCATTTCAGATTTTTCTGAGATTAAACCTCTTATTTTACAAAAAATTGCAGAAAAAAGTTAAATGCTTCTTAAGCTTCATATTTCACAGGTTTTATCGCCCCTTCTGGACAAGAAAGTTCACATTTTAAACAGCCTTGACATTTTCCAATTTCGTTAAATTTATATCTTATTCCTTCCTCTTCTCTTCCGACTTTTTTCACAATATCCTTAAAAAATAGATTTTTCGGGCAAAATCCTCCATCTTCATCAAGACATTCTTCACACATCGAACACTTTTCATGATCAATCTTAATACTTACTATTTGATCTGGATATGTTATCGATGATACTTCTATTGCATTTCTAGGACAAACTTGAACACAATTAAGGCATGCCTTACATTTAGTGTAATCAACCTTTCTTATTCCATGTTCGAAATATATTGCTTTAGCCTTACATGCTCTTAGACATCGTTCACACCGAAGACATAGTTCTTGATCGATTTGAACTGGAATAAATTTTTCTTTAATAGAAGATTACCTCGATATTGCTCATAGAAATTAAATATTTTCTTATTCATTTTGGCTAAATTAAGGTGAATTTTAAAATTAGTCTTTATAAATTATCAATGAGATTAATCCAAAAAAAATCAAAAATAAAATATTTAATTATTGAAAATATTGAGTGTATCCCTCTTTTGGAGATGAAGGTAATTGTTGTTGTTTCTGATATTCTTGTGCCTTCTGTGCCAATTCTAACATTTTAGCTTTGATCTCTTTCCCTTGCTCTATTAATTGGGCCGTATCAATCTGTAATTTATAAATCTTATTTAATATTGTAATAATGCTAGCTGCTCCTTCTGGTGTGGGAATTTCCAATACTGGAGTAAATAAAGCATAAGCATCTAATTTATTCGATAATGCTTCATTTAGAACTGTGGCCTCAGGACCAACAATAATCCCCTTTTCAATAGGTTCGATTCCAAGGTTTAATTTCTTTAACTTTTTAATCATATTCTCTTCTGCTGCGTAATAAACTGGATATTCATCAATCACACCAAGTTGTTGAGGTATACCTTGGAATATTAATATTTCTTTAGCTCTTACATCCTCACTAAGAGCCCAATTACAAATAGTCTTAGAAAGGTCGTTGTAAGCTGTGGAAACTTGAAAAGGGACTTCTGATATTCCAACAATTAAGTTTTGTGATGGTGAATAATATATTCTAAATGGGTGTTTAAGGACTCCCTTATAAAAGACGCTAATAGGTGGTAAGTATTCGGAAGTTAAAAATCCAATTTCACGAATATCTAGAATTTGATCTATTAAAGTGTTGGCGATAATTGGTCCTATTAAACCAATTCCCGCAAAACCTAATATGAATGTAGAACCCTCTTTAATTTCAACTGATAAATCTTCTATAACAATAGAACTTTTTTTACCCTTTGCACATACATACTCTTTTTTAACCATTAATAACACTTCA
>JBHLKV010000049.1:0-1754 GCA_048886305.1 Candidatus Hodarchaeota archaeon | reverse complement strand
ATGAAATCTAATTTATTATAACTAAAATATTAAAAATTAGGTGTATTATACTAATTAGTAATTGAACAACCAATTTGAGTGGATTGGAATGCTTTTAGAAGTAAAGGACCTAACAATACCAACATTAGACCAAAAATGTGTAATTGTTAATAAAGTATCATTTGGGGTTAAAGAAGGGTCAATTCATGCAATAATCGGTCCAAATGGCTCTGGTAAATCAACTTTAGCATATACAATTATGGGGCTTGATAATTATAAACCATCTGAAGGAAAAATATATTTTGATGGCATAGATATAACTTCAATGAAAATAACTGAACGTGCAAATTTAGGGATAACTTTAGCATGGCAAGAACCTGCAAGAATTGATGGATTATCGGTTTCTAAATACATATCACTTGGGATGAAAGAAAAAACGAATATGAAAGAAAAGATAATTGAAGCCTTAAAAATTGTAAATTTAGAACCAGAAAGATATATGAATCGTGTTATTGATGAGTCTTTAAGTGGAGGAGAGCGAAAACGAGTTGAATTAGCAGCAGCTGTTGCAATGAAACCAAGGTTAATTATCCTTGATGAACCTGATAGTGGTTTAGATATGATTGTAATTGAGGATTTCATGAATATATTTAATAAAATAAAGGAGTTAGAAATGACTATTCTTTTAATAACTCATAGAGAAGATATTGGCATGATAGCTCAATATGGAACTTTGTTATGGAGAGGTGATGCATTGATAACAGATGAATTTCCAAGAGTTATGCTAAGATATTGTGCTAAAGCGGGTTTGAAAGAGTTTTGTAAACGCACATTATTTAAAAATGGTGGATTTTGTGTTGATGAGGATTATATTGACAAAATCTTCAGAGAGGAAGGAGAATTATGAGTAATATTGAGTATCCGAGAGAAATTTTAGAAAGTCTTGAGGATTATAATATTGATATCAGAGATTTTTTACCAGGACATGGAAAAGGCGCCAAACTTCTCTTAGATTTTAATAAAATTAGAGGCGTAGAGGATGTAGATGGCGTAATCTTGAAAGGTAGAGAGATAGAAAATGGAATTGTAGCAGATGTTATCATTAAAGAGGGGACAAAGATAGATGAACCAGTTCATTTATGCTTTGGAGTAAATAAAGAAACAGGAATTCAAGAAATATTTCCACGAATCATTGCTGAAGATAATACAGATGTTACTGTACAAGCTCATTGTAGTTTCCCAAGGGCAAATGGTCTAATACACAAAATGTTTGGGCATTTTTATGTAGGCAAAAATTGTAACTTCACATATAGCGAAACTCATTACCACGGTGAGAACTCTGGAGCATTAGTTGCGCCAGTTGGATATATCTATGTTGGTGAAAATAGTATATTTGAGAATAATTTTTATCTTACAAAAGGCACTCCTGGTAAAGTTAAAATTTTGATTGATATATATGCTATGAAAAATAGTGTTATAAAATCCAGTATAAAAGCCTTTGGCAAGAATAAAAATGATTCTATCAGAATAAGAGATTCAGTATTTCTTGAAGGTGAAAATGCGAGAAGTGTTATCAAAATGAAAGCTGCTGCTAAGGATGGTGGTGAAGTTCTGATGTATGGTATTACTGAAGGGAATGCGCCACGATGTAATGGTCATGTAGAGTGTAGTGAAATTGTATTAGGAAAAGGTTCTATTTGTAGAGCTCGTCCATTTATTAGGGCTATAGATCCAACATCCAGCGTATCACATGAAGCCTCTTTAGGAAGGTTTCC
>JBHLKV010000048.1:0-16419 GCA_048886305.1 Candidatus Hodarchaeota archaeon | reverse complement strand
ATTAATTGTAGAGATCTTTTTCTAAAGAATAAGTTATTATGATGATAATAAAACTGAGGATAATCAAGAAAAATATAGGATGTAAAATTCAATCAAGAATTTTACGATCATTTACCCTGGGGGGTATTCTCCTTCAAATTTCATGACTAAACCTCCTCCCCGTTAACCAATGCGTAGATAGTATTATCTACATAGATTTATCTTATATTTTATATAAAAACTAAACGAAAAATATAAGAACTATAAAGAAAGGTGATGACTAATATGGTTCAATATCAAAATTAGAAAAAGAAAATTGTTTATTTAATTATGTTTTTCTTTTAGGTGGTTTAATAAGAAATGCTAAAATTGCTGCGCCAATAGACATGATTCCCATGACAATAAAAAGGATCAAGTAACTTCCGAATACTGATACAAACGCATTTACCATAGTTGCACCTATGAAACCAGCAATACCGTAGGCAGTAAATACGATTCCATAGTTAGGTCCTAGATTTTTTGTACCAAATAAATCAGCAGTCGCCGTTGGAAATAAAGAAAAGTTGCCACCGAAACATAAATAAATAGCGCATGTCATAATTAAAAAGTAAATTGCATTTACATTTGTAGTAAAGTAAATAAACATCAAGATTGCTTGGGTTGTAAACATAATTAACATTGCTTTCTTATAGGTTATTAAATCAGCTAATTGACCCCATATTATTCTTCCTGCTCCGTTAAATAAGGCTGCTAAACTCCCAATTAATACGAAATCAGCGGTCCCAATAATATATATAAGCTCATCTAATTCATTTTTTGATTTAGCGAAAGAAGCATAGGACCCTATAACCATTAACCCTGATATTGCGCTTAATACAAAAGTTGCCCATAGCATCCAGAATTGAGGTAATTTGACAGTTTTACTTCTTTCAAACTCAATTCCAGAAATCCCACTTTCTTCTGAAGGGGGTGGAGGATTCCATCCAAATGGTTTCCAATCTTCTGGAGGGTTACTTAAAGTCATTGCTCCTCCAATGATTAATATTAAATAAATTATGCCAAGAACAATAAACATAATTGGAATATTTCTAGAGACTTTAGACGCAAAATCTGAAGCCTCAGTATCAAAATTTTTTGGGTTTGCCAAAGCTTTTATAACATAATTAAAAATAAATGAACCAGCTCCAAATCCAGCAACAGCGATTCCATTAATTAACCCTTTTTTATCTGGAAACCATTTATTTGCTGATGCGATTGGACAAACATATCCAAATCCGATACCTGCTCCAAAGATAATACCATACGTAATAAATAATCCAATGAATGTAGTCATTGCTGCTGAAGTAATAACACCAATTCCAATTAATATACCTCCAAGAATGGCTATTTTTTTGGGACCATATTTCTGTTGTAATTGACCTGCAAAAATCATAGTAATCGCAAAAGATAATAAACCAATTCCGAAAACAAATACAGTTAATTCCCTTGCTTCTTCTAAGTAAGGGCTAACAAATATTGTTAGAGTGCCCCATGAATAGATCGTTCCAAGAGCTAGTTGGATTAGTATAGCCCCTATTACAACAATCCATCGATTCCTAACTTTCTCTTCTATAATCATTGTTTTAAACCTAATTAATTTACTATGTGTCAAAATTCTTTGAAGATTAAAAATTTTGTATTAATAATTTATTAAATTAAAATCAATCTTACAATCTTAGTTAAAGGAATCCCTTTCAATTGATTATTTTGTAAAAAAAAAAACTAAGTTTAATTAATTTTAAAACCTAATAAATTACCAATTAATTGTTTTTAAAAACAGCTTATAGGACTAAAATGAAGAGTATTAGTATTAACAGAAAAAAAATTTTTTTAATATCCTTATTTCTTATGATTTTCATAATCGGAACAATTCTAATCTTTATAACTCCAACAAATATAAAAATAACATATGGGCGAACAGTTAAAACATCCGATGGTGAAACGATTTCATTTAATGTACTTGAGCCAAGAAGAGGAGGATCTAATAAAAAGGTAGTAATTATAGGGCATGGAATCATGTCAAATAAAGAAATGATGAAAGGTTATGCAATAGAATTAGCTGCTGCAGGATTTGTGGCTATACCTTTCGATTTCAGAGGGCATGGGCAAAGTTCAGGTGAACTTAATAGGGATAAGTTAATATATGATATACAAGCAATTTTATCTTATGTAAATTCTAGAACAGATATCAATTCAAGTGCTCTTGGATATTTAGGATTTTCTATGGGAGGATTTCCAGGAATAGAGATTGTGAATCAATCAACAAATTTTAAATGCTTTGTTGGAGCTGGAACCAGACTTCCGAATAATGTGAGACTAGGAAATTCAACTAATCCCTTGAATATTTTGATGATAGTAGGGCGATATGATGAAGTCATTACAGTTGAAGAACTAAAAGAAGGATTATCAGATCGAGTGGGCTTACCCTCGAATGATATTGATGTAAATAAATTATATGGGAATTTTCAAGATGGAAACGCTTCAATGATATACTTAGATGATACAACTAATCATGTATTAGGAATTTGGGACCCAGATTTCATTAGAGAGTCAAGAAATTTCATAATGAATACATTTCCGGACGTGAAAGCTGTTGATGAAAACTTTTTTGTTAACGTTAGATTTTTAATCCTTGTTTTGCAGATCATTGGAGGAATTGGTTTTTTCTTTCTTATTGCTTCACATCTTTCTAACTTTATAATAAATTCTAGACATGATGAGAGAGTAACTATAGAATTAGAAAATGAATCGGTGTATAATACATTTATAAAAACACTAATTTATAGTATTGTCCTTGGCATACCAGGAGTAATTATTTTCATTCCAATTTTATTAATTTTACCTTTAGCTATAGCTGGATTTGTTTCAACACTCTTATTCGGTCAAATGTTCGGAATATTAATTTTATTACATAGACTTGGAAAAAAAGAGAATTTAGCATTATTAAATATTATAAAAAAACCATTTAATATTTCAAAAGGAAAACTACTTAGACATATATTTCTTGGAACAATTTTGGCGATAATTTATTATGTAATTCTATATCTATCAATTGGATTAAATTATTTAGGTATAGTTCCGGCTCTTATGAAAATGCTTTGGGTGCCATTATATTTCATGATTTTGTTCTGCATATTCATTATTTTTGGGCTGCTATTTCACAGTGTCATTCAAAATAAAGTTGGTTCAGGTTTTCGGAATTATATTAAAGTATCTCTAATGATTTTTGGATTTCTCTCTTTGTATATGTTTAGTTTCTTATTTATTCTAGCTATTATTATGAATAGTTTCTTTTATTTTGGATCCTTTTTGCCAATTGCTATTCCAATTTTTCTATTAACTGCTTTCAGTTCAACGCATATGTACCAAAAATCAGGGAATCTCATTGCAGGCGCAATTGTAAATTCTCTTTTCATAACGCTTGTAATTTGTACTTTATCACCCTATCAGAATGGATTAAGCTTCATATTAGGATTTTTTCATTAATTTATTTTTTTTTTTGACCTCTAACTTTTTTGTTTAGGCTTAAAAATATAATAATAATTATCTTACTACATTATGTAACAATAGATTTCAAAATAATAATGACAAAAATTTAGCACTTGATAAAAATGTCACAAGATCAAATATTATGTATTTCATATTTTGACCATGTTATTGGACCAAATACTCTATATTGTAGTGCTATTGAGTTAAATTCTATAGAAGCTCCTGATTTAGGGAGAATTCTTGAATTTAATGAAGAACCAGGAACTTTCATATTTGCTTATCGAAAGTATCAGACAATAAATCATATCTTTTATATTGACTCTAAACTGGCTCGAGGAGGTAAAGACCTTATGATGATCTCATACCTTATTAGAACCGCTATTTTTAAAGATGAGATAGTAGACGTCTTTAAATACTTAGATTCAAAAGCACCTATATTAGAAGAATTTGCTTCTGAAATTAAAAAACTGAAGGATATTTCGATTTTATTGCATACCGAAAAAAGGGCAGATGAGAATATCCTTGAGCTAGCTAATGATATACTGAAAAAAAAATTTTTACGAATTTTTAATGAATATTATAAAAAGTTAGCTCCAAGATTCCAATTTGAACCTCCATTAAAAGGCAAGCAACATATTAAAAAAATATTTATAATTGGGGCTCCAAAAGCTGGAAAAAAGACTTTTTTAAAGAATATCGAATTAATTCAATTTCTAAATATAAAAAATAACGACATACCTACTCGGATTCTTGAAGTTTTAATCGAGAATTTAGAAATTTTGCATTATGATGACCTTAAAAAGGAATTCAAGTGTAAATTTTTCGATAATTTTAATGATTGTATTTATAATGCTCAAGGATTTATTGTACTGACAAATATTACTGATAAAAAATCAATAGATACAACGAAAAAGCTTTTTAATATAGTAAAAGATAAATGTGTAGAATTGAGAAATGAGATGGTACCCGTTTTAATAGTTGGAAATAAATTTGAAAATAAGGAAAAGTATAATACTGAATATATTTTCAAAAATTTTCAGTTAAAAGATTTGGAGCAAAAAGGTGTTAAAGTTATGTATCAACCACTAAATATAATGATTGAAGATGATGTAATTATGAAATCATTACGGTGGTTAATAAAAAGCATATTATAAAATCTTATTCTAATAATTGTTTTAAAATCCCAAAATAAAGCCCTAACAAATCTTATAAATAATTGAGAATATAATAAATAAAAATAGATCAGTATTTATCAATTAAATATTGAGTAATAGTAAAGAAAAATGGCACTAAAAGGAATTGCATGGAGTATCGTTTTTTTACTTACAGCAGCTATCTATAGCGTAATCCCAACATACTTAATTGTTAGATTTTGGGCTTGGTTAAATACATTTCCAATATATACTTTATCCCTACTGTTGTTATTTTTATGGATAGTCAGTTTAATAGTCGTATTAATCTATATTGTTGCTATGATTCGAGCAATTATTCAAAGAAAGAATGAAGAAGGTCTAGGCATTCCTAAAGGTGTAAAAGGTTTTGGATTAGTTTCCACAGCAATAGTTTCAGTGTTTATGTTAATTTGGTTTATTATTTTTAATCAAATTGCTTTTTTTGTAATGGCTCCTCCTTAAAAATTTAATAATCATCAAATTTTTTAATTAATAGAAATAGGATAAGTACCATATTTTTTTAAAGCAGTATGCATTGCTAAAAAGTTTTCAAGCTTAACAGAGGGATTAATACTATGTCCAGAGCTTAGGATAAATCCTCCTTCTGGAGCAAGCTTTTTAATGAGACTTTTTGTATAATCTTCAATAAATTCTGGTTCTTTATCAGCGAGATCTTGTGGAGAAACATTACCAATAAATGCAATTCGATTCTTATATTTTTCATATAATTCAAAAATGTTATATTTGTTATTTGCTGTAGTCGGCTCTATTGGATGAATCGCGTCAACTCCTGCATTTACGAGATCTTCGAATATCGGATAAAGATCTCCGCAACTATGTAATATAATTTTTACACCTCTCTTATGTGCATCCTTGCATGCTTCTTTTAGCCACGGAAATACATATTTTCTATAGTTTTTAGGACTCATTAATTGCCCTGTTTTATAACCATAATCATCCATTATTAATATAGCACTATCTTCTCCCCAATCAATAAATACTTTTATTAAATCCACTACAAACTTTCCATATGTATTAAAAACTTTCTTAATTGTTTTTTGCTCAGTTAATAATTTGCTAAATTGTGAAAATCCAAAAATTTGCCAAGTAGGTTCAAAAATACCCCAAATCGCAGGGATCATACAAATTTTACCTTGGGATTCTTTTTCTACCCTTTTCATTTCTTTAAAATATTTATCTCTTCTTGTTGTATTTACTTCTAAAGCTGGAAACGACTCAAATTCTTCAAAATTTTTAAAATAACCACCCTTGTAATAAGCTAAATCCATCCCATCCGAAGGATTTTTTCTTAAATCAAAAATTCTCCCATACTCATCTATAAAGTGATCTTTTTGACAAATAGCGGGATAAAGAATGTAACCAGTAAATGGTATAATAGCAAGATCAATTCCTATCTTTTTAAATAAATTTAGGTGCCTATTTAGGGTATTCTTAATATATGATTTCGTTTCCATTGCCCTAATAATTGTTTTAGTTAACATCCCTATATCGCCTTTACATAGATCATAAGTATCACTATAGCTTTTTACCATTCCTTGAAATACATACTCTTCATTATAGTACCTACAAATATTAAAATTATCAATAGACATTTCAAAAGAAGGTACTTTATCTGCTTCTTTAAAATCCAATGCTAAACATATTCTTTCTCTAGAAATCATATAAATTCTACATTAAATGCTATATTTTCATTCATTTAATATTTTCAGTAATCTAATAATAATTTTAGGGTGAATTAGAGTAAATTTTATTAAAAAAGTAAAAACTAAGGAGTTTTTTAACAATTTAAAAATTATTGTTTTTGGGAAATCCATATCTCCATATACATTTAACAATTGTTCAATTTTGCTAGATTTGAAAATTTGAAATATTTTTTCAAAATCTTGATTTGAAAAAATTTCAAGAGTTTTTCTTATGAAATAGTGAATTTTTAACTGCTTCCCAATAGTTTTTTTACAGGGTTGTTCATAATGCTTTTTAATAAAAAATTTTGAGAAATTATTTATTTTAAAGCATTTAATAATGCAACTTGCTGCATATTTAGCACAGGTTAATAGCATTATAATTCCTCCTCCTGTTGTTGCTTTAACTTGACAAGCTGAATCTCCTAATAGTAAGACATTGTCAAATGTTAACTTCTTTAATGTTCCATAAGGAATAATTCCTCCTTGACGCTCAATTGCCTTTAAAGAGTCTATTTTAAGCTTTTTTAAAAATATACGGAAATTTCTGGCAACATTTTTAGCAGATGCGAGTCCGATACGGAAAATGTTATTTAAACCTTCAGGGATAATCCATCCAAATAATTCTTTCCATTGAGGATCAAAATACATTACAACTTCATCATCTCTAAAATTACCTTGAATTCGAATTTGAATTGCATATAGTTTTTTATGAATAATGCCCATCAATTTAGCAACAGAGGATAAAGGTCCATCGCAACCTACTAAAATTTTAGTCGTTAATCTTCGTTTTGATGTTTCTACTAATATGACTTGATCTTTCTCTTGAACTAAATATCTATATTTAAATGATATAAATCTCTCCTCAAAATAATAGGTAATATTTTTATTATGTTTAACCTTTTCAAAAAATAATTTATCTAAAGCAGCTCTATCAATAATATAAGGTCGTTCATTCCCAGATAACCTTATAAATTTTCCAGACGGAGCTACTAACTTAACTTTATCTATACGATTTAAAACAATTTGTTGGGGAAGATCAATTAACTGAGATAATTTTTGAGAAACTATCCCGGCGCATTGAACGGGTAATCCAATTTCTTTATGTTCTTCGATTACAGCTATTTTTAACTTTGTTTTAGATAAAAGGTAACATAGGTAGTTACCAGCAATACTTCCTCCTATAATACAGACATCATAATGCTCGATAGTTCTATCCATTATGAAAGAATAAAGAAAGTTAGCAATTAGAAGTTTTGGAAAAATATTTAATTAATCGTTCCTATAACCTAGATCCATCATCATGCCGTAAACTATACCTAAAGCAATGCCGTTAAAAACAGAATTATGATCAACAGTTAGATCTGTTCTTTCAGTTAAAATTGGTATTATTTTATTAACAATATATTTAGTATCAGGTTTTTCTTCATAGAATTCTATTACTAGTGCTCTAAATTTTTTCATGAAAGATTCATGTTCTAATATTATAGCTTTTACATTTTTTTCTCCATTAACGATACCAAAATGACCAAAGCCAGCAATCGAGGGGTTAAGTTTCTTAAGATTCTCAATTGAGGTCATATAGTCTTTATGATTATAATATACTGGCATTGATACTGGCATCGTTACTAATTTCGTAGTGTGATACAAGGTCCCTACAGCTTCTCCCAAAAATAGAAACTCAATTATGTTATCTCTTATTAATATAGAAGATTGGTGGTCAGGAGTATGTCCTGGTGTTTTTAAAATTGCTAATTTTATTTCTGATCCATTTTTATAAAATGTATCGAAAATATCAAAATTTATTGGATTGTCATAAAAAATTGGGTTTGGTTCTATTATTTTAAAAGCGTTATCCTCGATAGGTTTCATATCACCAATTAAATTTCCATATGTACGTCTTGCACGATCTAAATGACTTTCATAATTATTCAATAATTCCTTGGTTTGTTGATTTGTAATAATTTTGGTGTCTTGATTATGTTTTTTTATCTCTTCATATAATTTCCATAAACCACCATTATGATCAAAATGATGATGGGATGTTATTAGATACTTTATTGAAGATAAAGGAATTTCATGGTTTTTTAAGTATCTAAATGTTTTTTTAACATCCAACGATGAACCACAATCAAATAAAATTGAACAATCATCGAATTCTCCAAGGTATATTGACAACATTCGAGTTGTTCCATAAGCTCTTGCATCAATATGATGTAGATAATCACTTACTTTTCCAGATGTGGTTGTGATTAATTCTTGAGCCATAGAAAGTGTAATTAAAAATAGAATAAGAATGATTTTATTATAATACAAAATTATTTTATGACCAGGATAAAAAAAGGAAAAAAATTTTAAAAGTATAGAGTTAAAGATTAAGCTTTTCTTTCCATGACCTCATTGATAACTTTAATTCTTCTCTTTCAGGTCGACTAAGTAGTTCAGAATTTTTTTTGAGTTCAGTACTAACATTGTGGATGTTTTTTAGAATGCTATTGTATCCTTCTATTTTTACATACTCACTTTGAAATCTTTCTAGAGTAGATGAGATTTCAATTCCTGTCATTTTATCTAAATTATTAATGATATCATTAAATTGTTTTGAAAGAAAAGAGGGTTTTTTCTCTTCTGGTTCTGCTTTTGCTGGAAGAGGAGCCTCTTTAACTTTTTTAGGCAAAACTTTCGGTTCGTCAACAACTGGCTCTAATTGTGGTTCCTCTTTTGAAAGTGAACTTTTAATGGATCGCATAATTTCTTTTCTTGCTGAAACCCACGCATCTTCAAGTACAGGAACAAAAATTTTAATATGCTCTTCGATTATACTTCCAATTCCTGCAATTTCAATTATAGTTTCTCCTCGAAACTCAGTTTTAGAAAGTACACATAGGATTACCTCTTCATAATCTCTGTTTATTCCCCATAAATTTTGTAATGTGCGGTTTCTATAGTCAACATTATCCATTTTATCGAGTTCTCGTAAAATTGCTTCATGTACTGGTGATGTTGGGTCAATATAAGAAGCAATTCTAAAATTTATTCTGGAAGGTCGTGCTTTAATAGCATCAATATCAAGGTCTGTTATTTGAGGTGCAACAATTAAAACTCGCATTTTGGCTTTTGCAATCTCATCATTAATATGAGCCTTAGCACTTTCCATAGATCGGATAAACCATATGTCCTTCATAGTAAATAACGTGCCCCTCTTTGCTTGGTCCCAGAATTCCTTAGTAGTGATCTCGCTTATCTCCAATCTCTTTAATATATCCTCTAATGTATTATTTAAAGTATCTACAATTTCTTTTGAAAAAATGTCTTTTATATTACCAAAAGATTCAAACATCCCACCAGAAACACCACCTATTTTTTCCTCTGCCATTTTAATAGCTTTATCGAAATTTTCACTTATTTCTGCAAATATTTTATCTGTATCTTCACCAGACACAGCAGCAATCCCCTTAATATTTTTTACAGCGTCTTCAATTGTCTTTTTTAAGTTGGAGATAATTTCAGTATCTAGTCCTTGGGTTGCTTTTCTCAATTCATCTACAAAAACAGTTTGACTTACACTTAATTGAATATTTATATTATCTGTTATTTCTTTTAATCGATTTGCAATTATTTTTTCAATTACATCAACTACAGTTTGCTGGAGTACACCCAAACGTAATTTTCGCAAATTTTCAGCGATTATTTCTTTTAATTCATCGAATTGATCTTTTAATGCATCGAGTTGATTGTTTATAATTTGAGAAGTTTTTGTATTAAGATTTTCAAATTGCTTTGTTAGGTCTCCAATTTGTTCTTCTGAGATAGTTTTAGCAAAATCGCCAAGACTACTTACATCAACTGAAATATTTCTAATATTATCTATTGCCGCAATAGTGTCATCAAATTCTTTCTTCTGGGCATAGATTTGATCTATCATCTTTTGTTTTAAATTGCCAATGAGTTCACTAGAGTCTTTGAGTTTTTCCATATCTTTAGCTTCAGACTCCAGTAAAGTGAAAGCTTTATCCAATTGAGTTGGTAATTTTGATTTAATATTTGAAATGAAATCATAAAAACTTCTTAATTGAGCAACTAACGCAGCGTAAGGTGGTAACGCAGCATAATGAGGTGTAGCACCAATAATTTCTCTAAATAACCCTTTTTCTACAAATTTATCGGCAATTGATTTACATTCCTCTTTAGATTTACCTATTAAAAGCGCCATTTCACCTAGAGAAACTGCTTCTCGACCAGTCGTTCTAAAGTATAATTCAATTTCTTCATCATTTAGATCAATCTCACTTAATACCTGTCTTGTTAATTCTTCTGAATATACCACTTCCTCTTCCTTTCTCACTACATCTTTAATTTCGAAGTTTTCTACTTCTAGATATTGATTAATGAAGACTACTAGTTTATGTGGGGGGTCACCATGAACATATTCCTTCTTTATTGGGAATTTTTTAACTTCTTTATACTCATCTTTAGATATCTTGAATTTGATCTCTTTTAGGCATATTTTACAACTAACTGGAATATCAATTTCATCTTTATCCTTAAATTGATACATTTTTTTAATATCATCTCTTTTAATATAAATTATTCTAGAATGTAACCTTCTCTGGATATGTTATCTCTAATAAACTAAGGGCTTTTTTTGCTATTTCATAGGTAATTGCTCCATCAGTTTCTTGGTTTTTAAACGCTTCTCTAATTTTTGGTAGTAAATATTCTGGAAAAATAATCAAAGGTTTAATATCTGTTAGTAATAGTATCCAACTTCGCTTTTTATTATCTTTAATCTCAGTAATAATATTCAAATCTTTTAAATCATCAAGGAGAATTTCGGTTACAGCAAATTCACTAAATATTTTAGGGATTTTGTCAAGAGGATAATGATTATGGCGCATAAGCACAAAAAAATCGTATACATCAGGATTTAGCATAATTGCTGCTAGTTTTTTTACTTCTTCAATTGGTTGTATATATGGATCATAGTTTGAAAAGAAATCAATGACTTTTTGTTTATATTCTGATAATAATTCGTTTTTTGTTTCTTTAAAATGATTTAATAAATTTTCATTAGGGATTCTTGCCATAAGAATATCTTTCACTAAAAACAAATATTCCCCTTGGTGTCTAATCTCACCAGTTTTTTTATCTTTTTCTCCTTTAATCCAATCGCGTCTAATTAAATTTAGTTCTAAGAAAGGTCGTAATAATATATCTACATTTATATTACTTCTAATCTTTTCAAGTATATCCTTCAATTCTCTTTTTGATATTGGACGATCACGCAAAATTTCCAAGATTTTCATCCTTTCGACACTATTGTAGATTAAAGAAACCTTCTGAAGCTTATCTAGATTTGATAACCTATCAACTTGAAATATTGTAAACTTGACTTCATTTTTTAATCTTATATTTATATTAGAGATTAATGAAACCTGTTTTGAAGTTTTTGCTCGTGTAAGTTTATCAAATATTTTATCCAGTCGATTTCCCATTTCTTTAATTAAGTCTTCAAAAATCTCAATTTCATCATCTAGTTCGAATATTGATATCGCTAAGAATTGTGATCCATCAGCAGATTGCTTGAAGTACGATATAACTTGGTAAGGCGTCTCTTTTAATCTTCCTGTGTAAAAGTTACTATAACTATATTTTACTCCAAAGAGACCAGTAGTGTGTTGATAAAATGTAGCAAAAATATCATTTTCAGCAATTAATTGTGAATAATTATCTTCGTTATAAGTTTCATCCCTAAATTCTAATTGTATAGGTTCAAATTCTGGCTCTATTTCACCTGTCTCTTTCTGATTTATCTTAAATTGAAATGTTAAAATACCTTGAATCAATATTATGTCCCTCGAAAATTGTTATTATTTAAATTATATATAATTATTTCTTAAGCAATTTACTTAATTAAAGTTTTTCTAATAATATTTTAAAAATTTTATTTTCTTTGTTCTAATTAATCCGATATTTAAACGTTATTTATGGTTTGTGTTAATTTATTATCTTATTGGATGTATTTTAAAGAGATTTCTAAACAAGCTAATAATAATGTTCATAATTCTATTTAATTGAATTTTTAATAAAAAGAGCAAAATGTTAAAAACATTAAAAACTCTCAACAAATTAAATTATATATAATCAATTCTTATAAGTTATTTGCATTATAATAGGTAATTTCATAGAATATATTAAGAGTGAAAAAATGTTTTAAAAACAAGATCACAATTCAATAAATTAAATTATATATAATGAATTCTTACTAATAATTTATATTTTTTAATTTACTTGTAAATATTAATTTGATACTCTAAGATAGTTAAGGTAAATTGAGATTATGAAATTCAAAATAAATAAAAAAATCAGTGTTATTTTAGCCGTTTTTACCTTATTACTTATAATCTTAAATATAACCGTATTAGACGCCCTTGTTTTACACAAAAACAATGTTAGTAAAATAATAGATAATGATAATATTCATATTGCAGCGCGAAAAGATTGGTTCGATGCGGATTTTACAACTCAAGGTTCATGG
The DNA here is from genome assembly GCA_048886305.1 of Candidatus Hodarchaeota archaeon. Taxonomy (GTDB): domain Archaea; phylum Asgardarchaeota; class Lokiarchaeia; order Sigyniarchaeales; family SOKP01; genus Loki-b32. Next base: position 3,499 of record JBHLKV010000048.1, on the reverse strand, counting down.
TTTTCAGAGGTTGAGGGAGATAATAGGGATATTAGTACTTCAGTAAGTCAAGGATTTGCAAATTATATCATAATAGGGGATTCAGGAAACACTAATATCGATAGTTCTCTCAGCGATACCGACTGGACTGTATTTAATAATCCTGAGTTACCTATACTGCCAGATATTTATGAAATTAACTCATCTGGATGTTATGTCTACCATGAATGGCATGAAGACGTAAACCAAACTCGAAATAGGCCTAGTATCCATTGGAAAAGAACGATTACTATGCCGGTTAATATGACAGATTATGTAATTACCTCTGCTTCCCTTGAAGTAATATTTAACGCAACAGTAACCGTTTCCCCTCATAATGGAGGAGGTATAGATAGACTAGGAGATGCAAATCTTGATGATTACTCAACAGGAGATTATGCCAAATTTTATGTCCTCTTTTCTGATGAGGAGGAATCATTTGAGCCAATTCAAGCAGCTCATAATAATACTGCATTGGGGGATCTAGGGCAAGATAGTCCTGCTGTAAGCAATTTTCCAGATACTCCATTGAATACCGTACCTGAAAATGTCTTAATTAGTATTTTAACATCCGTTTTAGGAACAGATGGTTATAACTTTACCATTACCCTTGGAATTGATATTTATTGTGAAGATAATGAAGAAGGTGTCGATATAGATCGATGGAATTCATTGATAATTCGATCCTTTAATTTAACATTTAGTTATGAAAAAAAAATAGATCAGTTTACAGCTGCCTCCTGGAATAACATAGGAGAAGAATTAGAGAATAGCACAAATATTCGACTTGATAGCGCTAACCTTAGATTTGTCTATAAAGTTGATCAGCTGTGGCCTGATCTTTGGGCCTCCTACCCAAATTCTGAAATAAGATTTTCAATTAATGATAAACAATATATTGAAACTATAAAATTGAGTTCAGCCCTTACCTATCCTCAGGAAGCCAAACCGGGGGGATTTGATGTAACATCATTAATTACAAAAGGTATAAATATCAGTCTTTCAATTCAAGTTTTTCTCGCAGATACATTCGAATTATCTGATAACATTACTGTTTCAATCGACAATGTACGTCTTAGAATTTATTACACCAACCTTTCAGGGAAAAGTACTGAAGAACCTTTTATAAATCGAATATTATTCATAGCTGCTTTGATAATTGCTGCTGGTTTAGGGGGTTACTTGTATCTTTATCAGAAAATTCTGAAGTATCCTAAACCAGTCCGAAAAGTTAGAAAATATCGATTCTCTTTGAAAAAGAAAAAAGGTCCTGATGTATCCATTGTTGGTCGTGAAAAAGCATTCAATGTTATTTATGCAAGTGAATTGAGTAAGACTTCTGGCTTTTTAAAAGTAAGACCTAAAGAACAGGTGATAGAACCGACTCCTAAAACCACTTCTGGTGCACCTTCAAAGACATCACAAGGAATAAAATCATAATTTTGGAGGAATGAGTTAAAGATGAGTGTAAAAAAATATAAAATTGGTAAATTACTGCTATTAGGTATTATTTTGTTTAATATTGCATTTAGTTTGTCTATATTGAATTTAAACACTATTTCTAAGGTAAATACTATTAATCAAAATATTATTTATACTTCAGCAGTCACGTCAAATACGTCACAGTGGCTTGAGAATTCTGATTTTTCCTCTCAAGAATCATGGGAATCACAAATAGAAGGAGATAACAGGGATGCAGTTGCTTATATTGGTGATGAGCACGGAAATTATCGTATTATTGGTGATTCAGGAGTGCTTAGCATCGACGATCCTCTCAATGATACAGATTGGACATCTTTCAACAATCCGGAATTTCCAATTACACCAGATGATTATGGGATTAATTCTGATGGTTGTTATGTTACCCATACTTGGGATGAATGGGTTGATCAAACACGGAATACTCCTAGTATGCATTGGAAAAGAAATGTAACAATGCCTGTAAATATGTCAGATTATATAATTACTTCTGTATCACTTGAAGCAATATTTAATGCAACAGTAACAGCCGCGGGATCAAATCCATTGCAACCCCACATTGATGGTATTGAACGCCCTGGAGATTACACAGAAAGTAACCCCCCTAGTGTTCCACAATTTGGAATAGGTGATTCAGCAACGTTTTATGTTTTAATATCAGATGTAGAAGAAAATAATGTGTATCAAGTAGCAGTAAATAAAACGACTGACCTTGGACAAGATACAATTCTTAATGTTGTAAATAACTATACAGTAAATAACTATACAGATACACCTCTTAACGTTGTTCCAGAAGATCTTTTAATATCTTATTTAACTTCTGTATTGGAAAATGACAATTATAATTTCACAATTACATTGGGAATAGATATTTACTGTGAAGATAATGAATACAATGTAGACATTGATGTATGGGACTTATTAATAATACGATCTTTTAATTTGACTTTCACTTTTGAAAAAAGAATTGATAAATTAACTACAATTTCATGGAGTCAAACGGGAGCTAAAGTTCCTAATAATGCCCAAATTACAGATGCTAGCTTTAATTTTACTTACTCTATAAATCAATCTTGGCCTGTAACTTCTCCAAATACTGAAATGAGAATCTTAATCAATAATAATGCTTATAGAAGAACTATAAAGTTAAGTAGATTTACACCAACCTTCAAGAAAGAAAGAATAAACGATACGGATTTTGTCTCGTTATTTCAGAAGAATGTAAATATCACTCCTTCTATCCAATTGTTTTTAGCAGATACATTTGCATTAAATCAAAATATAACAATTTCAATCGATGATGTATATCTTAAAATTACATATATAGTGGTTGATCTAGAATTCTATAAAGAGCCTTGGTTCTTTATGTTGCTTCTAATAATTGCTAGTATTATTGGTGCATGTATTGGTGGGTATCTGATTGCTTATTACAAAGTTTTAAGATATCCAAGACCCGTGAGAAAAGTAAGAAAATACCGAAAATCTTTGAGAAAGACAAATCCTCCAACTACACCCATTGTGGATCGTGAAAAAGCTTTTAAAGGAGCATATAAACGGGAGCTAGCTGCAGTTGCCACTTTAGCTAAAGTAAGCCCTGCTGTACAAAAACCAGTACAAGCAACTGCACCTAAACAAACACCATCAACAGAAGTTAAAAGTAAAGCATTAGAAGAAAAAATAGAACAGGATAAGCTTATAGAAAAATCATTAGAAAAAAAAGAAGAGTTAGATAAATTAGTCGAGAAAGTGGAAGAAAAATAAGAATTTGATATATAGAATTAAAATAAGATATTTATTTTATTTCCTTTTAACTTTTTTGGCATTCAAACAAGCCAATATTAAGGCATCATGATATACTCCGTTGAAATTTAAATATTGTTTAAGCGTTCCTTCTTCAATAAATCCACCTTTCTTAAAAAGAGTTATTGATCTAATATTATCAACCGCAACATGAGCTTCAAGACGATTTAATTTAAGATGATTAAAAGCGATTATTTTAATT
>JBHLKV010000047.1:0-16437 GCA_048886305.1 Candidatus Hodarchaeota archaeon | reverse complement strand
ATCCCCATAAGAAGGTATGGAGATGGAGCAACTGTCACTCCAGGTACCGATGAGAAATATAATTGGGTTGGTCTAGCTCCCTTTGAGAAATTATTATCGATTTATAATCCTAAACATGGTTTTGTATATACTGCTAATTTTAATGAAGATAAAGCCCCAAATGATGTATTAATTGCCCAGGACTTTGTAGGATTATATAGACAAAAAAGACTGAAAAAATTACTACAATCAAAAGATAAATTTACAAGCCAGGATTTCATAAATTTCCAGAATGATTATTTTACCGAAGAAGCTGCTGAACTCTTACCTTTAATGTTGGAATATGTAAAAGAAAAAGCCCCTTCTAATATAAACCCTGAGATTTTTTCTTTATTGGAAAATTGGGATTACCATTTAACGCAAAAAAGTATAGGAGGTACATTATATAAAATTTGGTGTGAAGAGACAATAAAAGAGATACTTTATCAATATATAGATAAAGAATTTCTTCAACCCTATTTGGATAGTTCTTCATTTGACCTTTCAAGACTATTTAAATTATATGGTAATAAAAGCCTAGAACTTGAGGAACTGCTGTTAAAAACACTTCAAAAAACAATCAAATTTTTATCAGAAAAGCTTTCCTCAGATTATCATAAATGGAACTGGGGGAACCTTCACAAAACGATTTTAGTTCATCCTTTCTCCCTTGCAAGTGATGAAGCAGCAGCTTTAAATATTGGTCCCTTTAAAACTGGTGGTGATGGGAATACACTTAATAATGGCTATTATGCTCCTTCTAACAATTACCAAGTTATTGTTGGGCCCTCTGTTCGTCAGATTCATGATTTATCGGATTGGGATAAATCTATTTGTGTTATCCCCGGAGGACAGTCTGGATTACCCTTTCATAGACATTATAAAGATTTAATGAAACTATGGGCTCGAGGAAAATACATTCCATTTTTATTCTCTCGTGATGCTATTACTAAACACTTAGAAGGTACGTTCAAAATGCTCCCAAAATAAATTAACTGAGTTTAAATTCTTTGGTTAAGATAGATTTCTAGAACATAAAAATGGAAAAATTGGCGTGCTTTCAAGTATATAGTCACAGTGCTCAAAATGGTTTACATTTTATGGTAGATAAAATTTGGATTGAAGAAAATAGAATATTTTTCAGAGTAGTAGAAGAAATACCCTCACAAGAATTCCATTTTCGAAAAGAAAAGGGTAATAATATTTACTCTATTCATGAGAAAGATCTTTTTAGTATTAGGTGTAGGTTGTATTTTTAACTAAAGATCAAAATCAATAAATAACTCTAGATTTGATTTTTTTTAATTTTGCCTGGTAATCTGGACAATTCTTACATTCTGGAATTTTACATAAAAGCTGAATTTTTGGTAGAATACATTTTTCATAGAAGGGGCAAGTTAATAAGAGTAATTTTGATTTTGATATTATATTACTGATCATATTAATATCACATATTTTCGATGTATATTTAAATAGAAAAAAGGATCAATTTAACTTTTTAAAAAACAGAGACATTCAAATTACTAATTCATTTTAAAAACTAATTTTATTCTTTGATTTTTAAAGAGAAATAATATCTAGGTGATAATAAAAAAAAAGAGAGCTTTAAAAAAATTAGCCCTAATTAACCTACAGACATTTTATACAATGTACGTAGGCTGAGACTCATGATATATTGTTGGATCTGCCTAGAACCTCCCACAATCTCTTGAATTCTTGAAATATTCAAATATTCATACATTAAAGTATTGTCACAAAGTCCTGCTCCACCCATGTTATTAGCACATTCATAACAAACTTCTTTTGAAAGTGCTGTTGCTTGATATTTAAACTGGGAGGCGCTTGCTACCATGGCTTGAGATATATTTTTTGGAATATTTCCGCTAAATTTTTCTACTTTCTCATCATAAGATTCACAGAATTTAAGAAGTCCAATTGTCATATTGGTAGTTTTTGCCCACAGATCAGCTAGCAAGAATCCTACACCTTGGAATTTTAGTATTTCCTGGTCAAATTGCTTTCTATTATTAGCATAGATGACGGCGTAAGCTAACGCACCCCAACACTCTGCTACACTCATCATAGCAATAGCAATTCTTTCAGGGACTAAGCCCTCGAAAAGGTGCTCACGACCTTTTCCTACGCCTCCTAAGATATATTCTTTCGGGACTCTGAGATTTTGAAATTGTTCTTTCCCTAGATATAATTTTGGAACCCAGGGGATATTAACACGCTCACAGAACCACCCTTCCCATTCAGTATTAATTAGAAATTGGGCCATCATATTACCATTATTCTTTTCGGCAGTTGCATATGCAACAACCCATTTGGATTTGGGAGCATTGGTATTGTAAATTTTTTCTCCATTTAAAATGAAACTTCCATCGTCTTGTTCATCACAGGTGGTTAACATATGAACTGCATCTGAACCTCTTTCTGGTTCCGTGATAAGTATTGCTCCAGGTGATTTTCCTGTAATTAAATCCTTTAACGCTTCCAATCTCTCCGGTACACCTTCATGGTGTTCATATACCGGATTAACAGCTAAAACAGTTGCACCTCCGCCCATCCCAAATTGAGGGTCAAACATATCGATGGCTAGAGTTCTCATTAAATCTACTGCTAAGCCCCAATTTTCATAAGCCACATCAACCATATCAAATGAATGTTGTCGTGTAATATATCCTTGTTCCCCAAAAGCAGGAATCCAATCATACACATCTTCATCAGGACCATGGGTGATATTGTTTTTCTTTTCAAAGCGTAAACAAAATCTTTGGACTTCACGTAAGAAATTAAATTCTTTTTGCGATAATATTGCCGTAAGGTTATTATTTAAGAAACTATATCGATTCTTAAGACTAAATTTCTCAAGGATTTCATCATTTATGGCTTGAACTTTAAACTTTTTACTCGACATTCTTATTTCCACAATTAGATAAATATTATATTATCAAAATATAAATAATTACGTAGTAGAATATAGATATATTTTAAAATGTTTTTCTAAAAAAAAGAAGAAAAGAGATTTTTTATCATTAAATATCTATTTTCTCTTAAAATTCTAAAGGATCTTGAAAAGTTGTCGTAGGCTCATGCTCATGACATATTGCTGAATTTGTCTTGATCCTCCAACAATTTCACCTATTCTTGACATATTTATGTAATCATGCATCAAAGTATTATCACATAGACCTGCTCCACCCATTAGATTTCCTGCTTCATAACAAATTTTCTCCGAAAGACCAGTTGCCTGATATTTTAGTTGTGAAGCATTAGCGACCATCCCATAATGAAAATTTCTAGGAATATTTGCATCACTACCAAATTTTTCGACCAAATTATCATAAAATCTGCAGAATTGCACAATAGCACGTGTTAAATTCGTTGTTCTTGCCCAGAAATCTGTTAAAAGGAATCCTACACCTTGGAATTTTAGTATTTCCTGGTCAAATTGCTTTCTCATATTAGCATAAATAATAGCGTGAGCTATTGCGCCCCAACATTCACATAAACTTTTTATTGCAATCCCTATTCGTTCAGGAACTAATCCTTCGAAAAGATGTTCCCGACCTTTTCCTACGCCTCCTAAGATATATTCTTTTGGAACACGAAGATTTATTAATTCCTCTTTACCTAAATAAACTTTTGGAACCCACGGAATATTAACTCTTTCACAATTCCATCCATCCCATGATGTATTGACCAAAAATTGAGCCATCTTATTACCGTTATTTTGTTCTTCAGTTGCATATACTACCGCCCATTTAGCTTTTGGAGCATTAGTATTAAAAATTTTAGTTCCATTTATTAAATAACTTCCATCATCTTGTTCTTCGCATGTTGTTAACATATGCACTGCATCTGACCCTCTTTCTGGTTCTGTTATGCATATACACCCCGGAGCTTGACCTAAAACTAATTCTTTTAATGCTTCTAACCGGACAGGGATTTTTTCATGATGAGCCTGAATAGGGTTAACAGCTAATATTGAAGCTCCAGCACCCATTGTGAATTGAGGATCAAACATATCAATAGCAAGTGTCTTAAGAAATTCAGCCATTAAACCATGAGGTTCATAATTAAGGTCTATCTCTTCAAATTTATGAACTCTACAAATGTAACCTGCTTTTCCAAAATCAGGAATCCACTTATAAATATCTTCATTCGGTCCATGAGTAATGTTATTGTTCTTTTCGTAATTAAGGCAAAACTTCTGTACTTCTTTGAAAAAAGCTAAATCTCCATCAGAGAGAATTCCTAATAAATTAGAATATAGGAATGTGTATCGATTCTTAAGGCTTAATTTCTCAAGAATTTCATCATTTATAGCTTGAACTTCAAATTTCTTATTTGACATATTTTTTTGAGTATTTAATTAATTTTAAATTTAGTTAATAAAAGAGGTTAATTATATAATAATTTTAAGATTCAAATGTTTCAAGTGATCTATACATTCTTCTTAAATTTAAGGACATGATATATTGTTGAATCTGTCTTGAACCACCGATAATTTCTTGAATTCTAGATATATTCAAATAATCGTGCATTAATGTATTATCACAAAGACCTGCCCCACCCATTAAATTAGCACATTCATAACAAACTTTTTTAGAGAGGAGTGCTGCTTGATATTTAAATTGAGATGCATTTGCCACCATTGATTGAGAAAGAGTAGGGGGTAATTCTCCTCCATATTTTTCCATTTTTTCATCATACACTTCACAATACTTAAGCATGGCTAAAGTTAAATTGGTTGTTTTGGCCCAGAGGTCTGTTAAAAGAAAGCCAACTCCTTGGAATTTCAGTATTTCTTGGTCAAATTGCTTTCTTAAATTTGAGTAGATAAATGCATGCGATAAAGCACCCCAGCATTCACTTATACCTCTCATTGCTATGGCAACTCTCTCAGGGACTAAACCTTCGAAAAGGTATTCTCTTCCTTTTCCAACACCTCCAAGAACATATTCTTTTGGTACAAGTAAATTTTTGAGGTGCTCTTTTCCTAAATACAATTTTGGTACCCATGGAATTCCAACTCTCTCGCAATGCCATCCATCCCATTCAGTATCAATTAAGAATTGAGCCATTAAGTTTCCATTATTTTTTTCAGCAGTAGCATATGCTACAGCCCATTTAGATTTGGGAGCATTAGTATTGTAGATTTTTTCCCCATTTAAAATGAAACTACCATCATCTTGTTCCTCGCAAATAGTTAACATATGTACCGCATCAGAACCCCTCTCTGGTTCTGTAATCAATAAACATCCCGGTGTTTTACCAGTTACTAATTGTTTCAATGCATCTAATCTAATCGGTAAATTTTCATGATGTTCATAAATTGGATTAATACAAATTACTGTAGCTCCACCACTCATCGCAAATTGTGGATCAAATACATCTAATGCGAGAAGTCTTAAAAAATCAGCAGTAAATCCATATTCTTCATAATTTAAATCAATACATTCGAAAGCATGTTGACGGGTAATATAACCTTCTGCTCCAAATGCTGGAATCCAATTATATATATCTTCTTCAGGTCCATGAGTGATATTATTATCTTTTTCAAACTTTAAGCAAAATTTCTGGACCTTCTTCATAAAACTAAACTCATCTTGCGTTAAGATAGGCATTAAATTACTGTTTATGAAATTATATCTATTTTTCAAGCTTAACTTGGCTAAAATTTCATCATTTATGGCTTGTACTTTAAATTTTGAAGGTTTTTGCATTATTATTCTCACTTTTTTTTGATTGAAATATTTAATTTTGGTATATGTTATATGAAAATGTTGTTTCTGTATAAATTTCTTTTAATAAATTAATATAGTTTTAGTTTTAAGTTCTCAATTTCTGTAAAAAAAAGACATTAGAAATTAAAGTATAAACAAAAAATAAATAAAAGAAAAGAAAAGGTAAGATTTCTTATTATTAACTAAATTTTTATTCTTCTTCTTCTTCCTCTTCTCCTAGCAATTCTTCGATTTTATCTTCTAACTCTTCTACTTTCTCATCAATCTCGGCAATTTTTTTGTATGTCTCACAAGTCTCGCAAGCATCATCTTCTTCACACTTAGGAAGGGTATCGCATATTTCCTCCAATTTATCTCTTTCCTCTAATAACCTTTCAACTTGGTCTTCAAGTTCTTCAATACTCATATTTCACACCAAAAAATGTTAAGATAAAAAAGAAAATATAATTTATTTTTTTTTGCTATAAAATTTTGAACCATTAATTTTTTAGATTTTTTAATGGAAAAAAAAGAAGAAACTGATGATCATTGACGCAATTATTACAATTGTTAAAGAAAGAAGCCAAAACTTTTTTGATAAATGTGTTTTCCTTTTAAATTTATCACTTTTTTGAGTTGGAACTGTTTCAATTAAAAGTTTTTTAGTTGGAACTTCTTCTCTTTTATAGAACTTCTTAAATTTCTTTCTAAAAGTTTTAACAGCCTTTCTAATTACATCATGAACCTCTTTTGGTAAATCTTCTTTGGGTATTTCAAAATCTCGAGTCATAAAATCTAAACCAACAGTTAATTTATAACTAGTTTCAAATTTCTTTCCTATAAAGGTTTTAATTAATGATGATTTACCGACTGCAGCATCTCCTACTAACAATACCTTGAATCTAAAATGATTCGTATCAACAATTTCTCCTAATCTAGGTTGAAGATCTAATAAGGCAATGATAGCTAGTCTATTAAACAAATTATCTACATTTTTATTTTCTAATGCTGAAGTTTCAATATATTCAAATAAATGATGCTGATTTACTTTTTGTATTATTTTTTGGCGAGGTATTATTTCGCCTAAATCTTTTTTCAAGTCATTTTTATTTCCAACTAAGATTATTGGGACGTTTCCTGATCTATTCCTAATGTCATTAAAATAGACATCAATATCATCAAAAGTATCAGGACGACTTAAGTCGAATACTAAGCCTATGGCAGCAACACCCTTATAAAAATCAGTTTTAAAGAAATCGAAACGTTCTTGTCCGGCAATATCCCAAAGACTAAGGGTAATTTTCAAGTTGGAAATAAACTCCAATTTATTTTAATTTCAGAGAAGTATTTTTCTTCTCTTTGAATACTTATAATAAATTATCAAAAAATAACTTTTATATTAATAAAAAGAAAGTTGAAAGCAAGTTAGAAAGTTAGATGTTAGAATCCCAAACTCCGATATAATTATCCTTAATTTCATAAATTCTTTCAAATCCCATGTTCTTGTATAGTTTCTTAATACTTTTACTATTATGATTCCATGTTAATCGTTTTTTATAAGGATTAATTCCATCATTATCAAGAAATAAAAAATCTATCAATTTATATAGCTTTTCAGGAAAATAGCTGCCAATTTTCACGAATATTCTAATAAACCAAGTGTTTGCTTTAATATCTTTGGGTTTTACTGCAATAGGTTCGCAGATTATCACTTTTTTAGCATATATTTTGGCATTTTCTATTAAAGCAAAATGTGAAGGATTAATATGATGTAAAATATCACATAAAACAATAACATCTACTTTATCTTTAGGATATTCATGAAAGTTAAAAAGATCTCTCTGTTTGATATTTATATGTTTAAGTTGAGATTTTCCTCTTATCCAATCCTTTTTTAATTTATGTAAGAATTTAGGATTTATATCCCAACCTTCATAATTATTGGAAGGATGTAAAAATCTAGTAAGAAATCCGGTTCCACAGGCTAGGTCCAAAATATGTTTATTTTTTCCAATTAATTTTGAAATAGATAAATATTTCCTCTTAATATCATATATTTTGATTGATAAAAAGTTATAAACTCTGCCACTTCGATACAATAGACTTCTAAATCCTTGGAGTGCTGATTTGAATGGCATTGTTAACTAAAAAAAGAAAATTTATTATTAAATTTTAAGGAGGGGACAGCTCCTGCATTTTTTCTTGAATTTTCTTATCATTAATCACTATTTTTTTATCTAATGCCTTAAGTTCGTTACTAATCTCTTCGAATCTACTTTCTTGATTATTTAATTTATTTATATATCTTTCTTTTAATGTAGTTGATTGGCTATCAGCTCCTAATACAGCAATATTTTCTCTGAGCCTTTTTTGTTCTCCAGTCATTACATCTCGTTCTTCAATCAATTTTTCTCTCTTGCTTTTCAGATCATTTGAAGTCTGAATTAATTCTGCAATCTCTTTTAGTTGTTGTTCGAGTTTTGGATCAATAAATTTATGTTTGACATAAAAGCCTACTCTTTTTAGAATATCTTGCTTGGACCAGTTCCATAAGTAATTACTTGAGTAATTTTCTTTTCGTTCTTTTAGTTTAAAAATAATGGCATCTTTAGGTTTTAAAGTTATTTTAAAGCGCCAGTAATTCGGTGTTTCTTCTGGATCAACAGGTTTATCTATAAATTCGTAACCAGAAGTTTTAGGATGATCAAGATAGAGTTCTTTTTCTTCAGTAGTCTTGTTATTTATTTTATATTCGGTCATTAAGTTAGTATAATAGTATTCATAAGAATATCCACTCCCAAATGTTACTTTATGGACACTTAAGTTTTCAGATTTTTGTTCATGTGTTATACTTACAGCTTGCTCAACAGCATAATTTAAGAGTCTTGTATCTTCTTTATTCAAAAAAGGAATTATTGCTTCTCCTGCAAGATTATCATCATAGATTATTGTAGCAGGGCCTCTTTCTAAGGTTAAATTTGTATTATTTTTTATTTCAAGACATGCATTGGGATTTTTATTGTGTTCATCTTTATTAAATAACAATACTCGCTTAGCTTTGATTGCTTCGGTTAAAATAGGAACTAAAGCAGACTGTTTTCTCTTAATGGAAACTGGATTTGAAATATTGTACTCAAAAAGCTCTCCTAAGTCTTTGGTTTGAGTTTTAGTTTGAGATTTAACCTTGTCCATTAATGCTTCGTCAGATATTGTAGCTCCTAAAGTACCAAATCCACCAGCAGGAGCTGCTGGTGCTGCAGCTGGTGGAGCCATTCTTGCACGCTTCATAGCCTTAAGTTTAGGTGCTGCTTCAGCCATAGTATATTCTTTAAATCTTTCCATTTCTAATCCTTCTTCTATTTCAGTAGGTCTGGCACTTAAAACTTTTGGCGGTTGAATAACAGGACGTTGAATAAAAATAGGTCTATAAAAATCATATTTAAAAGAAACTGGCATTCCTGCAACTAAAGATAATTCTATGTCCTCCCAATCTTGATTTGTTGTATTTTCAATAAGACTCCACCCAGAAAGTAAACACTTCTGTTCTAATGCTTGTTGTTTACTCATTATTAATCGATAAGAAGTTTTCCAAATAGGGCTTTCTCGTATATAAGACACAAAAATACTTCTTTCAATATTATCGGCTCCCCCTGATTCACAATTTATTTTTATTTTTTTAGCATCTTTCTTCTTTCCAGCAATAATAGTGTCAAGAAAAAATTTTAAATCTTTTTTAATATCTTCATTTAAAATATCGAAGGATTTGATCTCTGAAAAGGGAATTTTGGTAATGATATCATCATCTTGCAATAAGATTAATAGTTTTTCGATTATTTTTTCTTGCTTAACAAATTTTTCAAATTCTTCAATTCCCATTATAGTTCCTGAAATTATTTTCCCAGCACCAACTGTTAGATTAACTTTCGCTCCTTTAATTTGTGTTACAAGTGAAGAAAACGAGTCCTCATCAGGAATATTTAACATGATTGATTTTAGTAATTGAAAAGTGTCTAAAGCAGCATCATAAGAAATAGATGATATGTATCCTTTTTCACTAGTATCCAATACAAATAGAGATTTCAGTACATCATTCATCTCATCTACTTTAAATTCAAGTTCGAACGAATCTGTTCCTTTTACTATCCCTTCGAGAATGTAATATGAAACACCGTGCTTGAAAATTATAACTTTTTTAACTTTTAATTTTGACATAGAATTATTATACATAAACAAAAATTTAAATGTTGATGAATTTGATAAGAAAGGAGTTAACAAATAAGCTTGAAAATAAGATGTAAAGAAAAAACTCCTTACATGTTTTTTTCTAAGATCTCAAGAGTATCTTCTTCAATTGAAGCTTTTGGATTCTCTACTATAACATCAAGGAAGTCACCATTAGCATTGAAGAAATAGAACGTTGGAATAGCTTTTAATTTAAATTTTGGATCAACTGCTTCAGGAGGAGATCGCTTTTTATGCCATATTTTCTCTCCTGGCTTGTGTAAAGCATTAACCATTATTCCATATAGAATATGTAAACTTATATCATTACTTTTCATCAATTTTACTACTTTTATCATCCGTGGTACGTTTAATGAGCAATCTGGACACCAGTCAGCACCTAGAGCAACAATTTTTAATTTTTCTTTCTTATTCTTTAAATTAGCTTTTATCTTCTCGAGTATGGCTGGATTTGGTTCATAAGTTTTGTAGTTATCAGCAATCTTGTCGCCATAAGTATCTAAGTATTCATCTGGGGTCATTGTTGGAGATACTAAATCATTCCATTTTAATTTCATTTGCGATTTCATATTTATTATTGAAATTTCATTTATTAAAAAAATTCTTTTAATGATCTATAAATTTTCATATGGGATTATTGAAAATTATAATAAAAAAAATATATGAAAATTAAATTCTTAAATAACAATGAAAATCATTCTTCAAAGGAAATGGGGCGCTTAACATTATAAAATCCTTTCGTGGAAAATTATTACATGTAAATCTAACAAATCAAGAAATCATAATTGAACCATTAAATGATGATTTTGCAAAAGATTTCTTAGGAGGGGCTGGTTATGCATGTCGTTATTTATATGATAAGTTGGATAAAAATACTGATCCATTATCTCCTGAAAATATCTTAATGATTATGACAGGTCCCTTAAATGGTACATTTGCACCTAATTCAGGTAGATGGGTTATTTGTTCTAAATCACCTTATACTAACATGTGGGGAGAATCTAATTGTGGGAGTTGGTTTGGTGCTGAACTTAAAAAAGCAGGATACGATGGTATAATAATATCTGGTGCTTCAGAAGAGCCGGTATATATTGAAATAATAGATGATAAAGTGGAATTCAGAGACGCTAAATTCCTATGGGGAAGAGGTACTGAATATACTACCATAATGTTAAAGGATATATTTGGTGATGATCATGCGAAGGTTGCTTGTATAGGACAAGCAGGTGAAAATCTTATAAAATATGCTAATATTATATCTGAACAACGAGCAGCAGGTCGTACTGGTATGGGAGCTATTTTTGGTTCAAAAAAATTAAAAGCGATAATCGTTAAGGGAAATAATTTACAATTAGCTGTTCATAACAAAGATGAATTAAAAAAAGCAATAAAAGATGCTAGGGATAATGTAAAAAATAATTATGGATCTCTGGCGTTAACTAATTTTGGTACTTCAGGAACAGTGGATCTGTATAGTTCAACAGGAGAATTACCCGTTAAATATTTCACAATAGGAAAATGGAATAACGCTACGAAGATCTCTGGTATTGCTATGGCCCAAACTATTCTTGTAAAAAATCGGTTCTGCCATTCATGTGTGATTGGATGTGGGAGAAGAATAGCTATAAAGGAGGGGAAATATAAAACCGAAGAAACCGAAGGACCTGAATATGAGACGATATGCGGATTTGGAAGTCTGATTTTAAATGATAATCTTGAATTTATCTCATATATAAATACAAAATGTAATGATTATGGAATAGACACTGTTAGCTTAAGTGGAATTATAGCTTGTATTATTTACCATTATACTAATGGAAATATTAAATCAATGGATGTTAATGGATTAAAGCCAAATTGGGGTGATGTTGAAACTGTAGAACAATTATTAAATAAAATTGTTTATAGAGAGGGGATTGGTGATATATTAGCAGAGGGATCTAACGCTTTTGGTGAGCATTTCAATATTCCTCGAGATGAAATAGCGACAATTGATGGATTAGAAATCACTTACCATGATATGCGTTCAAATTTTGGAATGTCAATTGCTTATGGAATAGGTGCTGCCCATAAAGGCCCTTCTCATAATTTATGTGATATGTATTTTGTCTTATTGGGTTATCCATTTGAGGAAATCGATGCACCCACCGTAAGTCTAGATACTTATGCAAATGATTTAGAAATGGCAAAGTGCTGTTCAATCATTATGGATTATAGAGCTTTATATAGTTCACTAATAATATGTTCCTTTTGCAATCCATTGCCATCACAAATTGCCACGATTATAAAACATGCTACTGGTTTAAAATTTAGTCTAGATGAGATCAAATTATATGGTGAAAGAATTCAAACTATGAAACGATTGTTTAATTTAAAAATGGGGATTACTCCTAATATTGATAAAATACCTCAAATTTTATTAAGACCGCTTAGTGAAGGTGGTTCGGCGGAAAAAACACCAGATTTTAAATTATTACGAGAAAATTTTTATAAATTTAGAGAATGGGATTTATCTACGGGAGAAATAAGTAAACCTAAACTTGAAAGTTTAGGTTTAAATAATTTATAAGGATTATTGAATCTTGCAATAATAGCTAAGAGAAAGCTTCCAATGATCTTTTATTTCTAAAGATTAACCGTGCCAATAGATCAAAAATTTTATTTACATTCTCACCTGTTTTTGAACTACATTCTATAAAACCATGTGCTTCTTTTGATTTGGCAATTTGCATTGCTTTTTTAGTTGATATTTCTTTTAAATGAATTAAATCTACTTTACCACCAACAAAGATAATAGGTAAATCATTATCTATTTCCTTTTTAGCAATTTTTTCCTCCACTATAGCAAACCAATCATCTACATGAGCTAATGATCCATAATTAGTAATGTCATACATGAATATCGCACCATTTGCACCTTTTATATAAGAGGGAAAAAGAAATCTAAACCTTTCTTCACCAGCAAAATCCCAAATTTGTAATTTAACGATTTCTCCGTCAACCTCTACGTCTTTTAGCATAAATTCAACTCCTAATGTCATTGAAATATCTTGTTTAAAAAGATTAGTTAAAAATCTATGAGCTAATGTAGTCTTACCCGTTCCTGAGTCACCAAAAATCACTATCTTAAAAGTTGAGCTGTATTCCAACCCACATCCCTATAAATTTGCTTTTTTTTTGGCTAAACAATTAACTAATTAGAT
The DNA here is from genome assembly GCA_048886305.1 of Candidatus Hodarchaeota archaeon. Classification (GTDB taxonomy): domain Archaea; phylum Asgardarchaeota; class Lokiarchaeia; order Sigyniarchaeales; family SOKP01; genus Loki-b32. The sequence goes on along the minus strand of JBHLKV010000047.1, from coordinate 3,242 downwards.
ATGTAAAAGTCTAACCTAATACACTTTATGATATCTTATTTTAAAAATATTATTTTCCCAATGGAGATTAATACCTCACGAGTAGAAATGAGAAGAGCCTTATACACAATCTATGTTCATGATATAAAAATTAAATATCGAAATACAAATACATAAAAATATCGACTTTATTATCATATAAAAAATCAATAATAGGTGCGATATTTGGTAGGTACAGATATTTATTGTGGTTATAAAATTGAAAAAGCTCCCGAAACCCTCGAACCTAACGATGAAATTGAAGGAATTTTCATACTAGAAAACCGTGGTAAAAAGGAAAAGAAATTGAAGAAAGCCTTTATTAAGATAAATGAATTATATCTTGAAAAAATGATATATAGAGATCCTGAGACGGGAGAGGAAACCAAAAAATATGAGGAACGAAAAAATACAATGAAGACTGAAGAAGTTTTAAAGGGCGATAAAATTAAGGCTGATGAAAAGAAAGAGATCAATTTCAAGATAAAAATGCCCAGTTCATGGTCAAAAAAGAAGAAAAATAAAATAAAAGACTGGCGGTTAGAAATGTGGTTCGTGCAAAAATCAGCAATGGTTGCGTCTAGAGGCTCGCATAAAGATGATGCTACTTGCGTTCTACCAGTTAAAGGTTCAAAACGACCACCTTCTTTTGGTGTTGTCCCAAAGAAAGAAAAGAAGAAAGAATAATTTTTCAATCCATTTTTATTTTATAATTTTTTTTTTAATTAGAAATATCTTTAGCTGAGATATTAAAACAAGCAAATAATTTTTTTTATTATTTTCTAATTTTAAAATTTTAAATTGGATCTTTTTTCGCTAAATTTTCATTGAAATCAGACACTGAATTTACCTTTCAATTCAAATTTCAAAGAAAATTGGGACAAAATTTAAAAAGACTCGAACCTTGTGTCTCTTAAAACGAGGAAAATACAAAAGAGTAAAAAATCAAAATTACTCTTTGATTTCTAATGAAGATAAAACTTTTTTAGTAAATTTAATTCAATAACAAGTTTAAAAAAAAAGATGGTATATGACGATGGTAGTACTCAAAATGCTAATAGGCAAAGCTAAATTTAACGCGTGGAAAAAAAAGAATATTGTTGAAGATTATGTTGATATCGGAGATATCAAAATGTACTATGCCATGTTTGGTTCTGGAGAGCCCGTTTTTTTATTACACGGTGGTATGGTGGATTATACTAGTTGGTTTTTCCAAATCAAAGAATTGGCAAAACATTTTAGGATAATCGCTCCGGATACTCGAGCACATGGAAGGACAACAGATTCAGATAAACCTCTAAGTTATCAACTCTTTGGTTCAGATATTTCTCAATTGATGGAAAAATTAGAAATAAAAAAAGCGAACTTCATTGGTTGGAGTGATGGGGGTTGCACTTCATTGGTTCTTGGTCTAGAGTATCCCGAATTAGTAAATAAGCTAGTACTAATTGGTACTCCTTATAATATATCTAATTATTATCCAGATATCTTTGAACAATTTAGTAATGTTGATCCTAATAATTTACCTAAAGGCTATAAATTTATTAAGAAAGCGTATGAAAAAGTAGCGTCTAATCCAGATAATTGGCCAAATTTACTCAAAAAAGGAATGGATATGGCAATAAAAGAACCAAATTTCAAGATAGAACAATTGAAGAACATTAAAAGCCCCTCACTTATTATCGATGGAGAAAATGAAAACCTTTATCCATTAAAAGTTATCCAAGAAATGGTTGATGCTATACCTAATGCGCAACTCGAAATTATTCCTGGTGGAACACATTTAGTTCTCATGGAGAAACCTAAAATGGTAAACCAACTAATTGTAAGCTTTTTAAAGAATGATTAAATTATTCAAAGGAATTTTCATTGAACTCAGAGTTTTGATTGAATATGTCCCTTTTATAATTTACTGCTTAAATAAATAGGAAATTATAATGCTTTATAAAGCGCTTCAATAGGTCTTTCACTTCGGGGATCTCCTGCAATTGTATTTGTCATTTTATTCATAACATAACCAATACTTACCTTAGCATCAAGATCCATTCGACATACTGAACCTCCAGCTCCACTCCAGTATAATACATTTTTATTTGGGCCTTTAGGGCGTTCTTTTTGTTGTAACCCAAAACCCAAGCCAAAACGTACTGGTAATTGGACGACCAAATCTGTTCCATACGATTGTTCCTCTAAAGCCTTTTTAATAGTATCTAATGAAAGTAACCGTACGCCATCAAGTTCACCCCCACATGCTATAGCGGCTGCTATTCTAGCAACAGAGCGAGCATTTCCATGTCCATTTGCGGCAGGAATCTCAGCTCCACGCCAAGCTCGAGTTTTTATTTCTCTAGGAGGTATTGGGGAACTCATAAACGTTCTTATAGCAATAGAATTTGGTTCTAGTTCTCCAAATTGGCTTAGATCCCTTGAGGGAGGTGGTATAAGTTCTCCGACACGCGAATCATGTTCTTCTGGAAGTCCGATGTGAAAATCTGCGTTAAGAGGGCCAGCAACTTCTTCCTTGAAAAATGTTCCAATGGTTTTTCCTGTTATACGACGTACTACTTCACCTAATAAGTATCCAAAAGTTACCATATGATAACCGCTTTTGGTTCCAGGTTCCCACCATGGTTTTTGGGCAGCTAACAAGTTAACCGTTTTTTCCCAGTCATAAAGTGTATTGACTTTAACGGGTGTATCGAAACCAGAAAGTCCCGCTGTATGACTTAGCAGATACCGAACAGGTAGGTTATCTTTTCCAGCTTGTCCAAACTCCGGCCAATACTTAGCGACAGGAGCATCCAGATCTAATTGACCACGATCAACAAGCATTAGTGTACATATTGCCGTCATTACTTTTGTAGTTGAATAGACATTTACTATCGTGTGTTTTTCCCACGGTTTTGTTTGGGCAGCATCAGAATATCCAGCCCACATATCTATTATGAATTTCCCGTTTAAAGTTGCTGCAAATGAAGCCCCAACCTCCAAATCCTCTTCAAAATTTTGTGCGAAAGCTTCTTTTACCGCTTTAAATCGCTCATCGCAAAATCCATGAATTTCAACCATAATTTTTCACTAATAAATAATTAATTTAATTTGTTGATAAGAACATATTTTAATTTATCTCTTTTTTACAACAGAAAATCAGATAAAAGATAAAGAAAAAGAGAACCCAAAATATATGACCATAGATGAACCAATCGCATCACTTCTGGAAGTGA
>JBHLKV010000046.1:0-16449 GCA_048886305.1 Candidatus Hodarchaeota archaeon | reverse complement strand
ATAGAAGATTCTGGTTTTAATATTTTGAATTATTCAGATATAGGAATTAATATTGATGCGGCAGGGAATTTTACCATTCGCAATTGTAAAATTACCTCCATTTCTTTAGGAATTTATTTAGGTCTTGGATGTTCGAGATATTATGTCCATAGTATTCAGGGGGTAGAAATTGACAATTGCGGAATAGGTATTTATGTGTGGGGAATTGGTAGCGGAGCACCCACTTCGGTTAATATCTCACATTGCAATATTTCAAATTGTAATTGGGTTACAGTAAAAGTTCCTGAGGACTTGGAATCTACATTCTATGGGGGTTTTGGTATGTGGGTAAAAGGAGATGAAGGTTCTATTATTGAATTTTGTAATATTCAAAATTGTTCTATTGGATTATTAGCTGGTCCCGAAGTATCTATTGTTAACAATCAGCTTATAAATTGTGGTTTCTTATTCTTTTTTCAATTTATGTTTAGTTACTATGAAATATCTAATAATACGATAAATGGAAAACCGCTAGGTTTATTCTTGGATGAAGATGGTTTAACTCTATCGGGACAAGAAGCATCTCAGTATGGGCAATTAATTTTCGCAGGGTGTGATAATATTCATCTTTCCAACCTCGAAATTAAGGAATCTTGTAGTTTTGGATTGTTACTACATTATTGCAATAATCCCGTCTTACAGAATATTCAATGTGAAAATCAGCAACTTGGCTTCTTAATATATACTGACTATATGACAGCAGATAATTTACAGGTTAAAAACTGCACTGCAGGATTTTGTTTTTTAAGAATAAGAAATAGTGTATTGACCCAGCTCTCGATAGATAATACTGATATCCCAATTTATGCATTTGAACTCTGGAATTGCAATATTGAAATTAAAAACTCGATACTATTCTATCTTATAGATAATCCCTACCTTATGGATATTAGTGAAATACAAATAAATTCATCAAGTTCTTCAATTATGGTGCCGCGATCAAATATAACTGAGTTTGATCATGAAGGTTTTATGATTCAACTTAATGAGATAGATACATATCATATCACTGGTTTTGATGAAATGATTCAAACTTGGACTATTGATTTCATAATTGTTATATCTGGACCTTCTAAAGCTTCTAAAGCGATTCCGGGATATCCTTTAATTTGGGTCTATACAGCAATTCTACTTGGAATATCATTTTTAGTATTTTCAATGCGATATAAAAAAAAATAATCCCTTTTTTTATTTTTCAAATATATAATCTTTTTATTAACTATTAATTCCTTAGGAATCTTTAAATAATTAGTATGAATATAGGATTATGGCGTATAGTCTAAGTACTATACAAAATCCAATCCAATATCAATCATGAATATAAAAGAGGGTATAAAATGATTTTTTTGGCATATTGGGAACTTAATACAGATTTTGATCCGTCCGAATTAGCAGGACTTGCCCAAACGTTAGTAAGTAAAAAATTGTGGCCGGTGGAAGGTACTAAAGAAATCGCTTGGTATGTTAGCGCTACTGATTACTGGGGTATAACCATAGTAGAAGCGGAAAGTGAGGAACAAATGACAGAAGTAGTAGGCATGTGGAGAATTGCTAAGCCTGGGATTTTTAAGTTAGTTAAAGCCACTCCTGCGATGGAAGTAGTTAAAGTAGTCCCAATACTAATGAAATTGGCAAAAAAAATAAAAGAATAAAAAAAATAATAAAAAAACTTAATTCAAATCTTCTTTTTTTTTATTAAATTATGGTATTTTTATTTTACACAACTTTTTCTTCTCCATTTGATACTTTTACTATTATATGGAAAGAAATCGGTTCTAATATCCAACTACAACGAATATTTCTTAGTGATCCAGGAATCAAATCCGAAGTTAAAGCTCTTGATTCTTTCAAACAAATTAAGTTCGGTTCTTCTTCATCAATTAAATTGCTGGGGGAGAAAATCCAACGGTTTTTAAATGGTGAAATTATAGATTTTAACTTGAAATTGCTTGATTTTAATCAATGTTTTAAAAGTCAAAAAAAAGTACTATTGGCTGAATATGCAATTCCACGAGGATGGGTTAGTACCTATGAGCGAATTGCAGATAAAATCGGCATACACAATGGAGCCAGAGTTGTTGGAAACGCACTTGCTAAAAATCCTTTCCCTATTATTATCCCTTGTCATAGAGTCATTAAAACAAATGGAGATCTTGGGGGATATCAAGGTGGTTTAAATATGAAACGTAAATTGTTGGAGTTGGAAGGAATAGCGTTTACAGAAGGAGGAAAAGTCATTACTGATAAACTCTATTATTAAATAAGTGAAAAGATGGAAAAACCAAATAAAAAAATTGATTAGTCAATTTTAAAGGTTTAACTACACTCTAATTATTATAAAAAATATCTAGAGAGTTATTAAAATGATTGAAACAAATATCACCAAAATGTTTGGATTAAAACATCCAATTTTTAGTGCGCCAATGGGGCCTTTTTTCACACGCGAATTAGCACTCGCGGTCAGTGAAGCTGGTGGTTTGGGTGTTTTATCAAATGTTAATATAGTTGGGACGGATCCGGTAGAAGAACATAAAGCAAGTTTGGAATATATGATTGAACATACAGATAAACCTTTTGGTCTTAACATTCTTACTTCCCGCAATAATCGGGGAGTTAGACAAATGGTTAGGCAATTACCACAGATTGTCATGAACAATCCGAAAATGAGAGATCAATGTAAATATTGGCTTACTTCAGCTGGTTCATCAAAAATATTACCCGCATCAAAATCTTTTCAAGAATTGCGGGAAAATTCGGAAGTAAAACATTTCCATGTAGCACCTGCCGTATGGTTAGCTCAGAAATGTATTGATTCTGGAGTAGATGGAATAGTAGTTACTGGTACAGAAGGAGGAGGTCATCAATCTTATGAAAGAGTCACAACTTTAGTATTATTGCAACAAATGAATAAGGTCTTTCCTAATTTGCCCAAGATCGCATGTGGAGGATTTGCAACAGGAGAATCTTTAGCAGCAGCTTTATCATTAGGCGCAGGTGCAATTGCTATGGGTTCTAGGTTTATTGCATCAAAACAAAGTGAATTCCATGAAAGCTATAAAGCTTTAATACCACCAGGTAAACCTCAAGATACAGGGCTTTTTACAGGCGCATTTGGACCAATCCGTCTATACAAGAATAAATATGCTTTAGAACATCCTGCTCCCTCATCCAAAGAAGAAATGATAGTATATGAAGAATCTATAACTCCTGAGCAAAGAGTACACGACTTAGGAGCCTATGACAGGGTTTATGGCGGAGATATTGATACTGGAGCTGTTCTACTCGGTCAATCAATTGGAATTATTAATAGTATTGACGATGTCAATGAAATAATTGAAAGAATAATTAAAGAAGCAGAAATAGTAATCAAAAGCAACTATTCGATGATAAAATAATAATGTGAAATGAATTGGAAAAGTGGTTCAAGACAATTGGCAAAGTCAAAAAGGATAGGGATCTTAGGTGGAATGTCCTATGAATCCACTATCAAGTATTACGATTTAATTCTCCAAAAATATTATGAGAAATTCAATGATTATCACTATCCAGAAGTTGTCATTTTTAGCTTAAATTTTCAGAAAGTAATTGATTATGAATTTGGAGATGATAAAGCAAAATATATTGAATATCTCATGAGGGGGATTAGAGCCTTAGAAAATGCAGATGTTAGTTTTATTTTAATGGCAGCCAATTCTCCACATGCTGTTTTTGAAGAGATAGAGGATATATCAACCGTACCTCTTATAAGTATAGTAAAAAGTACAGCTCAGGTTGCACAAGAAAAAGAAATGAAGAAATTATTGTTGATAGGAATAAAATTTACAATGCAGTCCACTTTTTACCAAAAATATTTTAAAAAATTAGGTATGGAGGTAATTACTCCTTCAAATGAAGAACAGAATGAAATTGATAAGATTATTTTTAATGAGTTAGTAATTGGTTATTTTAAACAACAGAGTAAAAAAAGAATCCTCCAAGTTACAAATAATTATAAAGTAGATGGAGTGATTTTAGGATGTACTGAATTACCTTTGATATTGAATCAAAGAGACACCGAGATAATCTTACTTGATACCGTAGAAATCCATGCTGAAGCCGCTTTAAAATATTATTTATCATTAAAATAGTAGTTTGTAAATTTTTTTAACTTTCAAATGCTATTTATAATAATTAAGATTAAGTGGTAATTGCTTATCGGACGATTTAAACTAACAACTGTAAAGTTCAAAGATCTTGCTCCAATTGTATTAGTAATGTTATTGCTATTCGTGTCAATAGCCTGTGCTAATATGCTTATTCCAAGCTATGCTGCAATTAGGCGGGAGTTTGATATTCCAGAAGCATTAATTGCAATTCCAGATGCTTTCTTTGTATTAATTAGTGCTGTTTTTGCATTGCTTTGGGGGTATTGGGCAGACAAGATTGATAGAGGAAAAGTGTTATTGGCAGGAGCACTTTCATGGACGCTTGGGATGCTTCTAACAGCGTTTTCTACTTCATATTTAATGTTAATAATTTCAAGAGTATCAAGTGGAGCAGGATTAGGATGTGTTTTACCAGTTGGGTATTCAATTATCTCAGATGCAATTCCTGCTGAAGAAAGATCCGGTTGGTTTGGAACTCTAGCAATTTTAAGTTCAGTGTCTAATGGTGCTGGTCAAGGATTATCTTCTTTTTTAGGGCCAATATTTACATGGAGATTTCCATTTCTTTTACTTTCAGGAATAAGTGTGATTGTGATTTTTATCCTTTTTTTGGTTAAAATCCCTCAACGCGGAGCCAGCGAAGATGAGCTTTTAGATTTAATGGAATTAAATTTAGAATATAGTTATCGAATTTCTAAAGAGGATTTAGCAGTTATTGTTAGGAAAAAGACCAACTTTTACTTAATAGTTCAGGGCTTTTTTTCGATCATACCCGGAACAGTTTTGGTTTATTTCACCACTTCAATGTTAACACTTCAATATTTTAATGATATTCCCTCAGAAATACGGCTTCAAACAGCTACAATTTTTGCCGGTATGATAGGAGTAGGATATCTTGTTGGTAATGCCGTTTTTGCTCGTTTAGGAGATGTATTATTTCGTCGTAATAAAAAAAATAGGGCTAGATTAGGGACAATTTGCCTTATACTTTCAATTCCTTTTGCGATTATCTTACTAATGTCTCTACAACCAATTAACCCAGATAACTTCCATTTTACTTATCCCACTAATATTCCCACAGAGAAGATTTGGCATTATATTTTTCAAACTATTGGTGAAATATTCATAGTATATCCAACCTATATTATTTTCTTTATTTTTGCCTTAATAGCTTCAATGTTAGGGGCAGGACCTGTTGCAAATCGGAATGCAGTTATGATTGATGTCAATATGCCAGAACATAAAGGCACAGCGGCTTCTTTCTTCAAACTTTCCGAGCAAATTAGCAAGGGTGTAACACTTTTAATCTCATTTGCCCTTATCTCTATATTAGGAAGTATTTTCAATATGATCTTTATTACTATCTTTTTTTGGTTTCCAGCAGCAATATTATGGTTTTTTGCCAGCAGGAACGTGGAAAAAGATATGAATCAAAAAGCGATGATTCTTTCCGAAAGAAAGCAGATTAGTTTAATTGATTATATCTTTGAATTAGAAATACAAATAGATAGAGCAATTCAGAAAGTACAAGACTCAAAATATTATCTATTAACGGACATTGAAAAATTTAATCAATTGTTAAGAGATGCAATTATTATATTTAAGTTCTGTGAGAGAGAAGGAGAATCCCGAAGTATTACCAATATTGAAGAGAAAGCTCATATTATGAAATTAAGAACCTTACTATTCTTACAAGAGACCAATAAAATATATAGACAATTAAATGAAGAAGACTTATCCATTTCTGAAAGAGATCAACTACAAGAAGATCTAAAACAAGTATATCTAAGAATTAGTGAAGGGGAAAAAAGTACTTATGGAATGATTCAAACGTATTATGAAGATGCATATCTCAAAATCCTTGAAGCAAGACTAAATCGTAAAAATCACTTAATAAGAGGATTAGGTAAAATTTTAGAAGCAATAAGTATCTATGAAAGAGTTAAATATTTATTAAACGAAAGGATTGAAACAGTAAAAGAAAAAAATGGTTTATCAGAAGATGATGCCTTAGTTTTACAAAAAGAACAAGAATTATTAGATAAGTGCTTAAAATCTCTTAGAGCTACTAATAAATTAAAGGAAGAAGTTGAAAATGCGTTTGACCAACTTAGGGTAAAAGGCGTTCATAGGATGGATTTATTAAAGATATCTGAATTGACCCAAGAATTTAATGTAGATCTATATGAAGTGATTGTCGATACATTTAGGAATGATAATAAAACTAAAAATGCTTTAATTGAAGCTCTAAACAATATTGATAACATATTTATTGAATATGATAAATGGAGGGAAGTCGATCTTAAGGTTTTTTAACCTTTAGTAATTTAATTCAATTTTTAATATATTACACATTTGACTTTTTTCTTTTTCTGAAAGCTGATGGACTCTTTTTCCTTTATTGTTGAAATCATCTGGACAACCAAGATCAAAGCATAAGTTAATTAATAATAAGAGACAATCTCTAATTTTCAATATATCTGATGAATTTTCCTTGAGATCCCTCATTAACTTAATTAAAATAAAATATTTTGTAGTTTCACTACGATCATAAATTTCCAAAATCTTCTTGATACAATCTGCCATTTTTCGCTATACTTAACCCCTTAAATAAAATAACTTATAGAGAGATCTCAATGATTTACATGATGAAACGTATTTATATAAGTATCTATTTTCTCTTTTTTCCTATGAGAAAAGGCGTTTTTCTCTTTTTTCCTATGAAAATGAGAATGAAAATTTGAAATATAAAACTAGTCAAAAATTTTAATAAAGATTTAGTAAAGAATTAAGCCTCGATACTTTGAACAAATTGTTCTATTTCTTGTTCTAAATCTATAAGATCTTTAATTGAGAGAATGTCAGAACTAGCAAGCTTATTTAAAAATTCCTTTAGGAGCTTTTCCTTAGCTTTATCCGTTGGAAATAATAAACTGGACTTGTAATGTTCCCAATCGAGAATATTAGTAAAGATCAAGAAAAGTACTTCGATATGGCTATACTCAACTAACCCTTTCAATTTTTCTTTAGTTATTAAAATCTTAGTATGATCCTTATAAAAATCAGATAAATCGTCATAATAATTTGTAAGTCGGGCAATATTATCGAGCTGAGTACGTAATGCTGCTTGATTTATAGGACTTTCTTCGTCCTTATACATTATTTCAAAGTAATTCATAATGAAATCTTTTAATTTTTGTAATTTAGTTTGGAAGACACGTGTTTTAACAATTCGCTCGAACATCGGGCTCTCTTTGTCTTTATAGAAGTTCAATTCAAACTTCAATATTGATAATATGTCAAAGAATAACTCACGGATATCAATATCTTCAGCCAATTATGAAGCACCCTATTTTTCTTTAATACCTTACTAAATTAAAATATGAATTACAAATATAAAAATCTACTATTTATAGAATTCTATATTAATTAAAATATTTTTATTTTTTTTATTTTTCAAGGTTTTTTTTTAAAAATTTAATGAAAAAGTGCGATCATCTACTACAGGTTTAAAATGCTTAGGAGCAGTTCGCAATCGTTCTTTTCTTTTAACTGATTTTTTGAATAATATTGCTTTTGTGTGAATATTCACAATTCTAATTGGACATTTAATCATAAATTTTAGTGCCTTATGAGGAGATCTCCTGAGTAGAAGAAATTCAGAAAAGAATTTTTTTGCTCTTTTTTGGTGTCTGGGTTTTTCGAAAGAGATAAAACGTTCGGTAATTTTTTTAAGACTTGTAGAATCCCTGAAACAATAAAAGTTTGATGCTCTTAAAGACCATTTAATCGCTTCTAATTGATATTTTGTAGGATCAAGAGATTTAAAAATTGATAACCCCATAGAGAAAATAGAGATCATTAAATTCATAATTGTACTTCTAATCATTTCTAAAAAAGTAATGTGGATTTTTGGTTTTATCTTATTTCGTAAATCTTCTCCATATAGTATGGTACTATTTAAAAGTACATTACCTAAAACGATGTTGCGAGGGGCAAAAATGCTTGAAAATACTTTATTAACACGAAAGATTTTATGAAAAATTACCTGATCCCAATATCTTCTTTTAGTTAAAAAATGACTCATGAACATTCCTGTTGTTTGTTGAATTACTCCCAAGATTTTATTTATGAGCTTTGAATCATATTCTCTAAAATTATGTTTAATTTCTAAGAACAAAAAATATCTTTCAATTTCTTTAATATGTCTATTAGAAACTCTATCTTTAAAAATTAGAAGTAAATCGCAATCTGAAATTTTTGTATTATCTTTTACTTTTGATCTTTGGCTTCCAAATAACACTATTGACAAAATTTTATTAATTCCAATTTCCTTATTGACTAAATTTATAATATCCTTAATGTAATTACGGGATTGTAGGTTTACTTCCTTTAAGTTATCAGATATTCTGTCTTTTATCTTATTATTGATTTCTATTATGCTACGGTCCTCAGAGAAAACGTCATTCGCCATTTTGAAAGGATTTGATAAATAGAAGTGTATTTTTTTATTAATTCTATAATAAATTTATTTTATTAAAAACTTGTTTAAAAAAATAACTATCAAATTTTTCATAGCCAGTAGCTTTATTTATGAAATTTCTAACGAAAATAAGAATCTGGACCTCTATCTTCTTGCATTCCCTTCATAAAATGATCTGCCTGTTTTTTGAATGAATCTAAGATAGTTTCCATTTCTTTTATTTTTTCATTAAGTTTACTAAAATCCATATCTATTGAGAAGTAATCCTTTATTAAAGTAACTAAAGCTTTAGAAGAACGAGGGTCTAGAGTCATCATTGGTAATGGTAATGTCTCTGCTAACAAACAAACTCCTGGAGCAAAACCCTTATTACCAGCATACGCGGGTAAGATACCATTAGCACCAGCAATTATTCCACCTTCCATCAAATTAGTATTTTCATACTTTAAGAATGATTGAACAAGATCTTGATCTGTACCACATATATGTACTTTTGGTTTATCCTTAACAATATCTGAAATCATTGCACCTGTACTTACATACATCTGAATTTTTCCTTTTGTAATTCCATGCATTTCTTCACAAAATCTTTTAGAAAATTCATAAACTCCTTCTGGATCTTGGGGCTGATAATTTGCAGTTAAAATGAAAATATCATTACCATTATTTTTATCAGTTGCTTTAAAATATAACTTCGCAGTAGGAATTTCTAAATACCCTTTTTCAACGTTAGCTTTAGCAGGAAAGTTGAAACATTCAATACTCAAAAACTCTTTAGCTTTAATTGAATCCACAATAGATGTAATTGCTAGTTTTCCAACAAGAGCGATACCAGGGAACCCTATCAATACTACTGGGTTATTTAACTCTTCTGCGTTTAAATCAAATTTTTGTTCAATATTTATTATAAACATACAAATTTCTTCAAGTAATAATTATAATATGAAGAAAAAAGAGAAATTCTAAGAATATCTCACTTTGCTTCAATATTAGGATTCTTATTAATTTTAGTTCAATAAATCACTAATCATTATTCATTAATAAATGAAATGTCTTCTCCACACTTTGGACAAAATTTTTTGGGACTTTTAATATGATGCCCACAATAGGGACAATAAAATCCCTCTGTTAGTGGTATTCCATATGAAGGTATTTCTTCATAAGGTTCAGGTGAATCACCTTTAAGTGGTGTATAAGGTTCTTGATAACCGATACTTACTGGGTACGCTTCCTTTCTATACTCATATCCTAAGTCTTTCTGTGCTTTTAAGGTAGCAAATAATGAGGTTAACAAACAAATAAATAATGGAGCAAATATAATATCAACCACACCATAGAGAATTTGATAAAGAAATATCGCACCAAAGTTTCTCGTTGCAGGATCAAACCAAGAATTATAAATCTCTGAAAACGTTTCTGAATCAGTATTTGCCTCAATGATGAAATCGATAATTGTAGTATACATGACATTTATACTTGCCAAAATAAGGAAATTAATTACAAAAACTCCAATTAATTTCCAAAATGCTCCTTTAGCAATGAAGCGTGCTTTTGAAAGGGGATTGGTATTATCTTTCATATTGTAAGTATATATCAAAAAAATAAAAAACCCATATATGATAACGGCGGGGATAAAAAACATAAAAGTACCAACAGGTATAAATATCCCTATAAAAAGAATAACTAATAGTAGCTTTACATTAAATGAACTCTTAAAAGAAGAAGTAAAGTCTGCTTCTCCATGTATATATTTTTTATAAAGAAAAGTACTAACAGAACACATAGCAATTGTTGTAATTATCCCTCCAACTCCCATTCCAGCTATTAAGTTTCTTAGAAAATTCAAAGCAAAGTACATTAATAGATATTTTATTAAAGTGTTCCATTCAGATTCAGTTAGATCAGCATCTCCTAAATTCTCCATGATTTGAGTAACAGATACATCTAATTCATTAACTCGCCACTCAAGATCAGTTAATAAAAAAACTTGTAGGAGAATGGAAATAATCGAAAACATTATAAAAGGTAAAATTACATATCCATAACTATGAATAAACAATCTAAAGCCCTCTCTAAGAATATCGCCAAACCTTTTATTAGCTAAAATTGCTAACCTTTGCTGATCCACTTCCATACTTAACTAAAGAACTCTTGGATTAAAAAATTATTTATAATTTATTAAAAAAAGTTATAATTGTTTGATTCAATTATTAAAATTGAGGTATTGATGTCTATTAAAATATCTTCTTAAAATAATAATTCAATTTAAATTCCGATGTATAGATTAAAACAACCTACTCGTCAATTACCAGGAATAATATCCTATATGGAATTCTTCTCTTCAAAAAAATTAGCTTATTCTATGTTCTTTGGTATGCCACTACTTTTAGGTCTAATTTCTATGATACTTAATAATATTTTTGTTGAAGAAATAGATTTATTATACTTTATTGTTTTTGTAAGTCTTTTTTTATTGATTTCTGGAACTGGAGCTCTTTTTACCATGGTATTTTACTCTAGAAAAGCTCCCATATTGCGAGCACCACCTAGTGGTTGGGCGATTCAAATGAACACCTACTTTAATACCATTATTGGAGTTACATATCTTCTGGGTCAAATATTAGCTATTATACTAGAGAATGGCACTTTTCGATATGTCTTTTTTATGTTGGGGACAATTATTTCTTATATAATAGCTTTTGTTATATATTTTTCATTTACAACTGTTGGACGTCCTAGTAATATAATATTAGCACTTTTACAACCTATTGCTGCAATCCTTTTTTATAGTGTTTATACTTTTCAATTATCTTTTGATTTTTTTATAAGGTCGATAATCTTTTTTGTATCATGTGCGCTTCTATTTGCTATTCCTTATAGAAGAGGTTTATTCCAAGTAAGCAATATATATAAAGAAGCTACAGGAATGAGTGGTTACCCATTCATCCGAGCTTTTATATTGGCTATGATGACAGAGGGGAATGATGAATTGCTTGAGAAATATTTCGATAAAGTAGGAGTAGAGTCAAATGTAAAATTACAATATCTAATCATTAGAAGTGTAAAGACAGAAAAAATTAAAGGATTATTTATTATTCCCCATGTCCATTTTGGTCCATTTAAAACATGTGGGTCTTCTGATTTACCTGAACATATCTATAGGGAATTTAATGATATCCCGGGAACTACAGTTTATCACACCGCAAATGATCATACTCAAAACCTTACTTCGCAAAATTATGTGGATAAAATAATAGAGAGAATAAAGCTAGATATTAATGAAGTAAAATTAAATTCAAATTTAGAATGGGTAAAAGAAGTCAGTGATTTCTCCAGGAAAATTTCAAATAGTGCAAAACTCCTTGGAATAAAAATTGGAGATATCCCATTAATATTTATTACAAGACACCCTCTCCCTTCCGATGATATTGAAGCTGGCGTTGGTAAACAGATTAGAGACCATGCAAAAAAATTGGATTATCGTGATATTATAATTATTGATGCTCATAATGCCATTATTGGAGATGAAGTTTTAATCAAGAAAAACTCAATTGAAGCATCTGATTTAATTAATGTCTCAAGAAAGTTTTTAAAGAGTAAAGTAATAGAAAGTATGCAGAAATCTGTAATGTATTATGGTGTTGCTAAAGATCCATTGAATGAATTTACAGAAAAAGAGGGAATTGGGTATGGAGGTATTGTAGTTCATTTATTTAAAAATTCTGATACAAATCAAAAAACAGTTTTGATCCATTTCGATGGGAATAATGCTTATATTGATATCCGTTCATATCTCTTGAATTTACTTCAAAATAAGGGAATAGAGAGAGGAGAAATAACTACTTCTGACAGTCATACAGTTGCTAGACAACTAACAAGCAGAGGATATTCACCTATAGGTGATAAAATAAAAATTAATTATCTTCTAGATAAAATAGATCTCTTACTCCAAGAAGCAGAAAATAAGTTAGAACCAGTTGAGTTTTATTATAATGATTCAATTGAACATAAGATTAAGATTTGGGGAGATTCCAATTATTTTAATGCTATTATGGATACACTAAAGGAATGTATTAAAGTATCTCAAAATCTATTAACATTTAGCCTTATCGTTCCTACATTTTTTTCACTTGTATTGCTATTGTTTTTTAATATAATCTTATAATAAATTAATTACAAATCTTTCAATGTAGTTTCAACATTTATATAATTTCTCTACATATTCTTTATTTATACATAATTATACATAACAAGAATTAATAATGGCGTTAGAAGCTCTAGATATTGTTAATGGAATTTTTAGTCTTATTTTTGTAGCAATCTCATTATTGGTTGGTCTTATTATCCTTTCGAAATATTTTCAATACAAAGAAAAAATATATCTTTTTGTTGGGTGTACTTGGATCCTTATATCTGAACCCTGGTGGCCAAGTTCTCTATCTTTTTTAATAGCAATAGTTAATGATGTGGGAATTTCATCTCAATGGTATTTTTTAATTGGTAATATATTTGTCCCTGTTGCTATTATCCTTTGGTTGATTGCTTTTACAGAATTTTTATATAAAGAAAAACGTAAACTTATTCTAGTAGCATTTGGAATGTATGGAATACTATTTGAAATTATATTCTTCATCCTTCTATTTCTTAATCCTGAATTAATAGGAGAATTAAATCCTCCTGTAGATGTAAATTACAAATTCTTTATTATGGTATCTTTAATCTCCTTTTTACTAATTGTGGTGATAAGTGGTTTCTTTTTTGCCAATCTATCTCTAAAATCAGATGATCCTGAGGTTAAATTAAAGGGGAGATTGTTATTTCTAGCTTATATCTCATTCGCTATCGGAGCTTTATTAGATTCAGCAATTCCTTTGAATGAAATTACAATCATTATTACAAGAATTATTTTAATATCAAGTGCTATTGAATGGTATGGCGGGTTTATCCTCCCTGGATTTTTAAGAAAAATCTTGTTGAAAAAAAAATAAAATTCTATAATATTCTTTTTTTATTTTTTGGGTGAGATCCAAAATATTACTAGCATAATATAGCGATATTATCGAGATTCATATTCTAAGTTTCTTCATTTTTTCTTAATAAATTAATCTATAAAAGAAAAATAAATGTTAAGTTCTGAAATAGATAAGCTTGTAAAGATAACCTTAATCGGAAGTCCGGCCGTAGGGAAGACTACTATGTTAAGACTTTTAGCAAGAGAGACTATTGATAAATTATATCTCCCTACTCATGGGCTAGACCTTAAAACTGTTAAATTTGATGAATATATTCTAAGAGTTTGGGATTTAGCTGGTCAAGAAGGTTATTTTAAGACATATTCAAAAGATTATCTCCTTGGCTCCGATATCATTTTTATTGTAACTGATTCAAGTCCTCGTAATGTAATAAATTCAAGAGAATTAATTAATTATGCATGTCATTTCGTTGGTAAAGAGTGTCCAATTATCGCAATTGCGAACAAGCAAGATTTAATAAAAACAGATGGTCGAATGGACGCTAAAAGAGTTGAGGATACACTTCATGTAAAAACCTATGGACTTACAGCAATAAATCCTTCAGAACGTGCAAGTTTAGTGAAGATTATTAAAAAAGAATTAAATCAAATTATAATAAGAAGGGGGTTTAAAGAATGAATTTTAGTGAAAATGAACTTTTTGGGGTAGCATTAATTGGATTTGATATGATTGACGGACCATTTCTCAAATGGAAAAAGGAATACAATACTAATAAGAATCTAGTGAAATTAGATGACTTTGCTATGAATTTTTATTTGGCATTTCGAGGTGGGAATCGAAGTAAAGATAAAAAAACTCCAAGGGCAATATTATATGACAATTTCTATATAGTTGCCTTCCCTAAAGATTTAGAATTATGCTGTCTTTTCATGAAACCCAAAGGAATTGATAATAACATTCAACAATTAAATAAAATTGCTAATCGAATCATAACTGAAATGGAATTAGAAGAAAATGAAGATACACAATCCGAAAGCTCAGATGAAAATACTGTGGAAGAAATTAAGAGATTAATTTCGAATCTACTAAATGGAACAGAAATGTCAACCCCAGAATTAAGACGATATTTCAAGTTAAGTAATTCTCAGATTTGGAAAGTAATGTCTGATTTAGAAAACGCTAAAAAAATCAAGCGAACACGAAAAAAGGGAAGATCCATCTTATGGACTGCTATATAGTAGTACTTTTTTTTAGCTTTCTTATATATATTATCTTGTCCGGTGTTGCCAGTCTTTTAATTTAGTATAGTACCTAGAGAACATTATATAACATATATCTGGTAAATCTTTATCTAGATTATTGACAGTTATATATCTTAGGATATGATTAATAGTGAAAATCCCTAAAAATTCAACATGGTAACTACTAATTTTCCCTAAACTATCCCCTGAGAATGTGATATCCAGTCCCTTTTGATTATGATATTCAATTTCAGTAAAGATCCTTGGAAGCATTTCTCTTTTAATTCTCCAACCTTCAGAAGTTTTCAATACTTTTGCTCCAAGAAAAGATTCTAAATTGTTTTTATCTTTATCCATCAATAATTTGAACGGTTCGCTTCTTTGTTTTAGGACTTTTTCCATCATTTCAGTTTTTTTACCATACTTTTTTTCAAAAGGTGTTTTGCCCTTAATTTGTTGTTCTATAAAATCCATGAGAATATCAATATAAGTAGCAATATCTTCTCCAGGAACCAAAGTGGCGTATTCTCCTGAAAAATAAAACTTGAATTCGGCTTCAATTTCATCACCAAATTCATCACCAAAATAGGAGTAAGCCATATGAATATTCACTTCTGGAAACATTTGAACTGTTATTGTCCAATCTTCGTTCAAATTAATATTGCCAATTTGCCCTCCCAAATCCTCAAAGATAATTCTTTCTAAATTATCTTTATCTATATCTATAAATAAATGGTATTTTGCTTTACTAATATCATTTAATTCTTTTTCATGGGGACCTCTTACCCCTGTAGCGTCAATTTGACCTATTGTCCAATATTTTCGTTTTGACATACAGGAATAAATTGTTATTTTTTTTTGAATTTTGCGATAAAGAATCCTTCTGTATGATGCTGAGCTGGAAATAGCCTTGCGGTTCCTGGAATATATTTTCCATCAATTTGATAACTTTTTCCCATCCAATTGGGCAGACTCATAGGTTCCAATTCTCCCAAGAATTTATTAATTTGATATTCTCCCTCTTCTGGATAAAGACTACAAGTTGAATAAACAAGTGTACCATGCGGTTTTAATAAATTTAACGCACTATCAAGGAGTTTTTCTTGAAGAATAACGTTCTGATTTAAGAATTTTCCATTCTGACGCCATTTAAGTTCAGGATTTGATAGAAATGTCCCACTACCAGTACAAGGAGCATCTAATAGGACTTTGTCAAAATAGTTTTTAAATCGATTTGGAAATTTAATACTGTCAGTATTTAATAGGAAAATATTCTTTGCACTTAATTTTTGTATTATTTTTTTCATTTCATTTATTCGGTACGGTAAAAATTCTCCCGCTACAATTTTTGATTTATTTCTAGTATATTGAGCAATAAGACTTGTTTTCATACCCGGTGCAGCACACATATCACAGATAAGTTCATTAAGATGGGGAGATAAAACATTAACAACTGCCACAGAACCTTTATCCTGATTAACCAATTTTCCTTTATCCAATAATTTATTTATAATTTTTTTTTTTTCAATAGGAATGTGAATAAGGATAGGGATTTCTGGGTCAATTCT
>JBHLKV010000045.1:0-16601 GCA_048886305.1 Candidatus Hodarchaeota archaeon | reverse complement strand
TTATAAGAGTTTAATAGATCTTCTTTTCTCATAATTTCATTAAAGAACTTATAATTTAATAATTTTCTTCTAATTTTATATAATCATTATGTAGAATATTATAAAATAAAAAATATATTTTGATTAAATGTGAAGAATATTTATATTTAAAAAAATTATCAAAATGGCTCTATGTCTTTAAATTTAAAAGATATTAGATGGGAGGAATTTAAAAATCCTCCAAAAACTGCACGACCAATGGTTCGTTGGTGGTGGACAGGTTTAGATGTAGAAAAAGAAGAATTAGTAAAAGAAGTTCAAGAATTAGATGAAACGGGATTCTTAGGAGCTGAGATACAAGTTTTTATGATAGGATCTCCATCATATTTAGAGAATCTTGATAAAGAACGAGCTTTAAGGTCTCACAGATTTATGCAACCATATTATTATCTTTGTATTAAGACTATATTAGAAGAAGCATCGAAAAAAGGAATGATTATTGATCTAACAATTGGATCCTCTTGGCCTACTGGTGGCACACATATTTCTAAAGAAGAATCAATGAAAACATTATTAATTGGAGAACAAACTATTGAAGGTCCGTTTCATTATTCAGGAGATTTACCGAAAATAATTAGACCACCAAATTTGGGTCATTATAAGAAGGTCAATTTTGAAAATAATTTAAAATTAGAAGCTATAATAGCAGCTAAACCTACAGGAGAGCCTGGAAGAATTGATTATAATAATGTTCAAACGGCTTTTCTAGACATAGATTCAATTCTAGATTTAACTGAAAAGGTTACTCCAAAAGGGAATCTAGAATGGGACGTTCCAATAGGATTATGGCAGATTTTTGTATTTTATAGTAGTCCTTCCGGAGCACGTCCCCTATTAGATTGCCGATCTTCACTTGAAAAAGATAGTCTAGTTCTAGATCATCTATCATCTAAATCCATAAGAAAACATTTAGATGCGCATATAGGAATGGGGAAGAAATATTTTAGTAAACATTTTGGGAAAACCTTAAGGGCTATATTTACGGATAGTTTAGAATTAAGTTCAGATTGGTTATGGACTGATGATTTTTTCAAACAATTTAAAAAAAAGCGTGGGTATGATCTTAAAAAATTTCTACCGATTTGTTTTGTACCAAATAGAGACAATACGTATCGTAATTCTAGGTTAGGAGGGGATACCCCGACATTTGATTTTGAAGATGGGAGTGGAGAAAGGATTAGATATGATTTGGAATTGACAATTTCAGATTTATTTTTAGAACAATATGTCCAGACTATCACTGAATGGACAAGCAAAAATAGACTTAAAAATAGGATTCAAGCTTATGGTATAAGGGCAGATACAATAAGAGCATATAGTATTTCAGATATACCTGAGACTGAACAACTTTATGCGGGAGGGATAATTGATTTCCTAAAGTTTGCTGGATCAGCAGGTTTAATCTATGAAAAACGTTTAATAACTGCAGAATATTCAGTATGGAATCAGAGGGATTATTTGACTACTCCACTTAAAATGAAAGTTGCTGCTGATAGATTATTTATATCTGGGATCAATCAGTTGATTTATCATGGATTTCCCTATGATAATCCCTCCTTTCCATATCCTGGCTATAGTGGTTTTTCAACACCATATTTGCCTAGAATTGTTAATTATTCATCAAATTTTAATAGAAATAATCCATTTTGGGAGTTTTTTCCGATTATAAATGATTATATTACCAGATGTCAGTTTGTATTGCAACGTGGGAGAACCAAAAGTAGCATACTAATTTATTATCCTCTATTTAATTATAATGATTCAGTCTTAAAGCAGGAAGAATTAGTTGGAGGATATTTAGATGATGATGATACTCCAATTAAAAAAGATCAAGTTGGAGGTAATCTTAAAGAGTGGGAAAAATTTGACATAAATGATAAATGGACATTGTTTATGTTAAGTCTAACTGATATTTTAACAAGAAAAGGATATTTTTACACCCATATAAATGAAATAGGTATTCTCGAGAGTATTGGAAAAAATAACAAGTTAATTATTGGGCAATCAAAATTTGATGTTTTAATTTTATTAAATATTGAAAAGATATCACTCAAATTAGCAGTCAAATTACAAAATCTTGCTAATGAAGGGATTAGGATATTATTTTTAAAAAAGTTACCACTCCAACAGAATGGATTCTTAAACTACAAAGAGAATGACGAGAAAATAGAGACATTAATTAATAATTTAATTAATTTAGGTTATGCTTATTATTTAAAGGATATTAATGAAGTACCAGAATTCTTAAGAACGGAATTAAATATTAATCCTACATTGATATTTGAAGAAGATCAATCTACCATTCATTATATACATAAAAAAACAAAAAAAAGTGATTACTTCTTCTTGCGTCATTCCACTAATCAACCTAAAGAAGTAATAGTCAAGTTTCCTATTTGGAATAAAATACCTTTTATTTTAGATCCTTGGACAGGAGACGTAAAGCAAGCAACACAATATGAAAAATTAGAAAATAGTATTAAGATGAATTTATATTTTGAAGCATATGGGTCAAAATTAATAGAATTCAGAAAGTTTCGTGAGAAAGTTCATATAATAAAAAGTCCAATAAAAACAGAAAGAAGGGATAAAAAGATAATTGGCTATACTAATACTCCAGGTGCTATTATGACTGTTCTAAGTGATAATACTAAAAAGATAATTGAAATCTCTGATAAATTACCATCTTCTATTCCTATTAAAAATTGGCATCTAAATACAAAATTGAGAGATCATTTAGGAAATATCGAGCCTATTGAGATGAATTTAACAGAATTGAGGGATTGGCGTCAAATACCAGAATTACAATTTTGTTCCAGTAGAAGTTTATACTCCTCAAAATTCAATTTAGAAAAAATTCATACTTGTGAAAATATAAAATTACTATTATCATTGGGAAGAGTATATGATGTAGCAATAGTTAAAGTTAACGGGAATGAGTTAAAACCATTATTAGTACACCCTTATGAAATTGATATTTCAAATTATGTTAAAATTGGAGAAAATATTGTTGAAATTGAAATAGTACCAACTTTAAGAAATCGATTAGTAGGGTATGCAAAGAAAGGAGTACAAAATTGGAAAAATCATAGGAAAAAAGATTTAGCTCCATCGGGTTTGTTAGGCCCTGTTGTAATAAAGCCTATACGATTAATTAATATCAATTAAAAAATTATAAATAATTTAGGATATAAATTTATTATTATGCCATTTGCAGAAGTTAATGGAATCCAGTTATATTATGAAATTCATGGTGAAGGTTATCCTTTATTCATGCTTCACGGATATGGTGCTACAAGTAAAGTTTGGATTGGTCAGATAGGGACTCTTTCTGAAAACTTTAAAGTGATACTATATGATCAGCGGAGTTCTGGGAAATCAGATCACCCTACAGAAGATTATACACTCGATACATTAGTAGAAGATTTAAAAGGATTAATGGACTTTTTAAAAGTGGATAAGACTCATCTTATGGGGCAATCTATGGGGGGTTGGTTATCTCAGAATTTTGCATTAAAATATCCAGAAAAAGTAAATAAACTTGTATTAATAGGAACGAATCATAAAGGTGCAGGACTGCATATTCTCAAGGATACATTAATTGACCTATATGAATTAGCAAAAACTAACAAGGAAGAAGCATTTTGGAAATACGCGAAATTAATGCACCATCGAAGATTTTTAAAAGAAATGCAGGCAGATCCAAAGAAAAAGTTTTATGATTTATGGTCAGCTGAAGATTTAATAAGGGAATTCACCAATAATCGGATGAATCCAGAAGATTATGAGAGATTCGAAAAAGCTGGGTCGATGCATAATCTCTTAAATCGATTATCTGAAATTAAGCATCCTACAATAATTATAGGTGGTGCCAATGACAAAATGTCTCCAAAATTAGTCTTAGATGAAATGCATGAGGTATTACCTAATAGTAAAATGGAAATTATTGATAACGCAGGTCATCATGTTTTTATTGAGGAAGCACCAAAAGTTAATCAATTAATCCTTGATTTTCTAATAGAATAATAATTTTTTTTTATTATTTTAATTCATTAATAAATATATTAAGAATTCATCTTTTGTTTCTTTATCTATGTATGATGTGATCATATCTGGAGCTGGTCCAGCGGGTTCAAAATGTGCTGAAATTATAGCAAAAAGTGGATACAAAGTTGCATTAATAGAAAGAGATACAAACTGGAGAAAGCCATGTGGAGGTACTGTTAGTTCAAGAATTTTTAAGTACTACCCTCAACTGCATAAAATAAACTACCAGCGCGTATATGAAATATCTATGTATTCTGCTGATTATCATAACTTTAATTACAATTGGAAAGGAAAAAGAGACTATGCTATTAATGTGGATCGTCTTGAATTTGATAATTTCATTAGAAGTATTGCTTTAGATGTAGGAGTTGAATTATTTGATAAAAATATTTCATTTGATTTTATAACAAAAGATAAGCATAAAATTGGCATAAAAACTAAAACAACTACTGGCGTTAATGAATACTTTGGCAAAATTATTATAATTGCTGATGGAATGAGTTCTAAACTAGCTAATAAATCTGGTTTACGTGAAAAGTGGAAAATAGATGAATTATATTTAGTGAAATGCGCCATAATGGAAGGAAGTAATTTATTGGATAAAGAAACAATATCTATTTATTTTAGACCCTATAAAGGATATGGTTGGATCTTTCCTTTAAGTGAATCAAAATTTAATATTGGTGCTGGTTTATCAAAAAAAGATTTTCAAAATTGTAATGTAAATAGAATTTTTAATGAATTTATTAATGAGCCCTGTATTAAAAAATTCTTTACAAATTACAATTATAAAGAGTTATGGAAAGCTGCTTATCCAGTGCCATGTTCAGGTGTAAAAGTTAATAGTCTATATGATGAAAATATTATGATAATCGGAGACGCGGCAGGTTTTGTTTCTCCTATAAGTGGTGAAGGAATACATCCTAGTATAGTATCTGGTCAAATTGCTGCTGAAACAGCAATTAACGCATTAAATGAGGAAAATATTTCAAAACAAACATTAAAGAGATATAAATTACATCCAAATATAAAAAAGATTATTAGAAATTTCAAGTTAAAAAATTCTTTAGTAGATTTTTTTTTTAATAATAATGGGCGAAATTTATCTAAGATGTTTGAGTTAGCAGAAAAAAATGAGGAATTTAGAGAAGAAGTTACAAAAATGTTTATTTTCAATCAAATTCCTACTAATGATTTTCTTTTAAAGCTGAAATAAAATTTTGAAATAATTTTAAAGTAATAATATATAATCCTATTTTAATGGCTGAGCTAATTGGTTTTTTTCTAACAATTGATGCAATATTTACATGGGCTCTAGCCTCTTTGGTATATAAGTGGGGTCTCGAAAAAACTCCTGCTAAAGGAAATTTATTTTTTCGTCTCTGCTGTACTAGTTTAGGAACATTTCTTTTCTCCTTAGCTTTTGGTAATTATTTATTTCTTAGAGACCTTAATGATCAAGATCTAATTGGTTATTTAATAGCTTGTATTATATCTGGTCTAAGTGTTACTATTGGAGATTTATGCTATTATATGTCTCTAAAAAGGATAGATGCTTCAAGAGCATATCCACTTGTCCAACTATCACTTCTTTTTGTTTATCCCTTTTCTTTTTTATTTTTTGATGAAAAGATCACCTTCTCAATCTTGATTGGAGGTCTTTTGATTCTTTCGAGTGTATTTATATTAAGTTCAAAAGATAAACCTGAAAAGAACAATAGGATAGATGAGGATAAACAACAAGAAAATCTAATATTAGGGGTAATATTAGCCATTGGGACTGCTTTTTTTTGGGCGCTTGCAATAGTATCATTTAATCAGGCAAGAATTATAACTGGCGATGTATTTGTAACAAATTTCTTTAGGGTGAGCTTTGCGATGTTTGTTATTGGATTATTAGGCTTATTCCAAAGAGAATATTATGATGGATTCAAAAAAGAAAATAGAGAGAATTTGAAATATTTCATATATATTGGAATGGGGGGCATATTTTCTCTTGGTTTCGCTGATACCTTATTTTATAAAGCAGCAGAAATCAATGGATTAGTCTTGACTTCCACATTTACTGTAAATACTCCAATGATACAACAAATTTTTTCAATACTTATTTTAAAGGAGAGATTTAGGAAAAGATTTATATTAGCAGTATTCTTAATAATCGCAGGTAATTATATAATCCTATTTTTATAGAGATAGTGGATATAAGACTATAATTCTACTTTCTTCTTTATGAAAAAATAAAGAATAAAGATTTATTGATAATTAACAATTTCAACCATAAATATTATAATATAAAAAATAAAAGTATATAATAGATTTAACTCAAGAAATGGATAATAAAAATGCCACCCCAAAATGTAATAATATTAAATAAAAGAAAAGTAAGGGCTGATGATTATATTATCTTTTCAATAATAGGGATCTTTATTGTCCAACTATTATTCTTTAAATTAATAGCCTTAATGTCAATCATAGTTTTCCCTATGTTTACTTTATTCCTTTATGGGATATATAAATTATTTATGTGTTTGCTTAAAAAAGGTAAAGAAAGAGTGAAAGATTTAATAATGGGACTCTTTTCAATCCCATTTGGATTATTTATTCTTATTATTATTTTTTCACAACCTAATATATCAAGAGGATTTATAATCTATTTTATGGCTATTCCAGTAATGATAATTGGATTTGCAGGAATTATTAAAGGATATCTTATTGATGTTTACACAACTGGTTATCGAATTCTAAACATCATTATTGGTATAGTAACTTCAATTGAAACTACTATCGCATATATTACAGCAGATATATTATTTTATTATCATATTCCCTTACTATGTGCTTTGCTTTTATTCAATGGGATGGCAAGAATAGCTTTATATTTAAGTGAATATAGAATATCAATTATACATATTAGAAATTTAGTTATTTTGAAATTTCTATTTCAAATAATTTCAGAAGTACCAATTAAAGTGGTCTCAGAAGACGTTTCAGAATTTGGAGAAAATAATTTTAAATCTTAAATATTCTCCTCTCATTTTCTTCCTTTTTAGACTATCCTGACTAAATTATAAAATTACTAAAAGAGAAATAATAAAAATTATATCAAATCATATTAAACTAAATATTAAATTATAAAATTTTTAGCAAATCTATAAAATGGTATGTTATGACAGATATTCATTTTAATAAAGAAAAGGGTTCTCAATTAAAATTATTTACTCCAGGTCCAGTTCATGTTCCAGAAAGAGTACTAAAGGAGATTGCTAAACCAAATGATACACATAGATCTCAAGCTTATTCAGAGATGCACCAAATCGCAACAGAAGGACTTCAAAAATTACTTTTTACTAAAAATGAATGCTTGATATTTACTTCAAGTGCTACAGGTATCATGGAAGCTTGTGTCAGAAATTTGGTAAAGGATGATGAAAAAGCGTTATTTTTTTCAATTGGGGCTTTTGGAGATCGATGGTATGATATAGGAGTAACAAACGGAAAGAACTCCGTCAAAGAGAGTGTTGAATGGGGTAAGCCAATTACACCTGAATTTGCCCAGGAAGCATTAAATAAAGATAATTATTCAGTTGTTTTTATTCAAGCAAATGAAACATCCACTGGTGTTTATAACCCAATTGATGAAGTAGTACCAATTGTTAAAGACACAGGTGCTTTAGTATGTGTGGATGCTACGTCTTCAATGGCAGGGATAAAAGTGGATGTTGATAAATTAGATATAGATGTTTGCTTAGCTTCTGTTCAAAAATGTTTTGCATTACCACCAGGTCTTGCTGTGTGTTCCGTTTCTGATGTGGCATTCGAAAAAGCTACAGAGGTGAAGAATAGAGGTTTATATTTTGATTTTATTGGATTAAAGAAAAGTAACACCAAGCATCAAACCCCAACAACTCCGCCTATACCCCAAATTAGAGGTTTAACTGCTCAATTAGATTATATTCTTAATATTGAAGGTTTAGAGAAAAGATTTAAAAGACATGAAGAACTTGGAAAACGAACACGTGGTTGGGTTAGTGATATAGGCCTTAATATGTTTCCTGAGAAAGGATATGAATCTAATACGGTTTCTACCATAAGTAACTCATTAAATCTTGATATTCCTAAATTGGTTTCCACACTCTTAGAAAAAGGATACCGAATTGTCAATGGATACGGACAACTCGTAAATAAAACATATCGGATTGGACATATGGGGGAAATTGAACTTAAAGATCTTGAAGAAATGTTAAAAGATCTTACAGAGATCATAAACGAGTTAAAATAATAAAAAATATTATATTTCATCTACATTTTTTTCTAAAATAAGTTAAATATTATTTTAAATAACACAAACTCTTTATAGATGTGTAAACTAAAAACAATATTCAATTTAATTCAATCCATGTGATGTAAATGAAAATATTAATTAGTGATAAACTTCAAGAAGAAGGTATCAAAATTTTTGAAGATAATGGATTTGAAGTTATTAAAGACTTTAATATAACCAAAGAAGAACTTAAAGAAGAGATAGGAAAATATGATGGTATCGTAATTCGTTCAAGAACTAAATTAACTGCTGAAATTTTAGAAAATGCCAAAAATTTGAAAGTTATCGGGAGAGCAGGAGTTGGATTAGATAATGTAGATAGAAAAAAGGCTTCTGAAATGAATATAGAGGTTTTAAATACACCTGAAGCACCAGCAGTATCTGTCGCAGAATTAGCATTAGGAATGATGCTAGCTCTTGCAAGAAAAATTTCTCATGCAGACCGTACAATGCATCAAGGAAAATGGAATAAAAGTGAATATATAGGTTTTACATTAGATGGAAAAAAATTGGGATTGGTAGGATTTGGAAATACAGCAAAACATCTTGCAAAAATTACAATTGCAATGGGAATGGATGTTGGTGTTTATTCTAGATTTAGTAAAGGTCAAATAGCTATTGATGAAGCGAAAGAAATTGGATGTAAGATTTATCCATCAGTTGAGGATCTATTAAAAGATGCTCAGATTATATCACTACATCTTCCTGCTACACCACAAACAGAAAATATAATTAATGAGGATAGAATAAAACTTATGAGAAAAGATGCTATAATTGTAAATACCGCAAGAGGCAATTTAATTGATGATAAAGCTTTATTAAGAGCATTAAAAAACAAAGACATTGCAGGGGCAGCTCTAGATGTTTACCGTGAAGAACCCTTAAAAGATCAAGGACTTATAAATTGGGATGATAATCTAATACTTACTCCTCATATAGCTAGCCAAAGTATCGAAAATCAATCTGCTGCTGCGATAATGATCGCAAAAAAAATGTCAGATTATCTGAAAAAAAGTAAATAATTTTTTTAAATTTCCTTTAAATCATGCAGAACTAAGCCCGAAAGAACTTTTGGGTCAAACCATGTAGATTTTGGAGGAAGTACTCCTTTTTCTTCTGCAATATATTCAATATCTTTGATATCTACTGGATATAAATTAATAAACAAATCATTTCCTTCTTTAGTTACGTATTTTTCCATTTCTCTTGGATCTTGCAAACCTCCAATAAAGAAAAGATTTTCATCTGCACGAGGATCTGTTATGCCTAGAATTGGCTCCAAAACTCTATCTTGGATAATGCTTACATCCAAACTATCTTTCTTAGTAGCAAATTTTCTTTCCTTAACAATGAGTTTATACCATTTACCTTTCAAACAGATAGTAATCTCATTCTTCTGTTCTGGATTTAATGGTTTTTTCAAGGAGATTATGTCGAAATATTCCTCTAATTTTTTTAATAAATCAGTTTCAGATAAGGGGAGTTTTTTAATCACACGATTATATGCCAAAATCCGAATTTGGTTGTCAGATGCCACATACGATAATAAATACTGCCAAGGAGCTTCATTAGTCTCTTCTAAAACAGACTCTTTCAATTTTATCTTACGATATTTTGCTGCACTTGCGGCTCTATGATGTCCATCAGCAATATAAACTTTTTCGCTCTCAAATAAGTCTTTTAATTTTTGTAAAACAGTCTTATCCGTTTCTTGCCATAGTAGATGTCGGTATCCATACTTCTTAAAATCAAATTTCGGTTTTTTTTGCTTTATATGCTCAATTGAATCATTAATTTCATTATTAGCTTGAAAAACTGTCCATACTAAACCTGCCGCAACATTAGAAGCAACAATATGATTAGTGCGGTCTTTAAGTGGTTTTTCACGGGTGTGTTCATGTTTTACTACATTTCCATCTTCATAATCTTGTAAAGAAATCCCCATTATCAATCCTTGATGACTGAATTGAGCAGATTCTTGTCGATAGACAAATATACTTGGTTTTTCTTCTTTTTTAATAATTTTTTTCTTTTTAAACTCTCTATAGGCTTTACCAGCATTTTTATATACTTCTTCACCTATTCCTTCTGGTAAAATGAGATGGATTAATGAATTAGGATTTTTCTTTAACTCTTCTTCTTCCTCTTTACTTATAACATCATAGGGATTAGTACAAAATTCTTCTGGATGAATAGGAATGTACGGTTTTATTGGAGAAATTAATACCATAATATTAAATAAAAGATCTAAATGTAAAAAAGTTATTTTATCCTCTGTTATTAGATTATGATATTAATTTCGAAAATTATATAAAATAAATCTCTCATAATAGTTATAAGTTGTAATTTTATAATTTATTCTTATATAGGAAATAGAAGTTATGGAACTATGTCTAAAGATTTAAGGGACATGTTAGATGATATCGAATCAAGTGAGAAAGAAACAGCTGTTTTACAATCAAAGCTAGATAGGTTTAAAGAGTTAGCAGAAAGGCAAAAACGGATTATTAGCAATCAAGAAACTTTAATTGAAGAACAAAAAGAAAAAATATCTAAAATGTACGATATTCCAGAAGATATATTGGAATTAAAGGAAATAATTGGAGAACAACGTCAACTTCTTACCGAAAGAGAAGTTCAATTGGAACACTCAAAAGGTGAAGTAGCTCAAGCAAAAAGAGAATTAGAATTGGTACAAACCCAGATTCTCCCCACACAGCATAAACTTGAAGAAACTTATGAAACAATTGGAAATTTACGAACGGAATTAGCTGAAAAAAATTCAGAAATAATTTTAAAGAACGAGAAGATCACGAATTTAGAAAATAGAATACAAGAGTTACAAGCTTTTACTGACAAATTTAAAGAAGAACAACTAGAGATGATAAAAGAAATGGAAGAAAAACACAGAAAAGAAACACAAGAATTAAAAAACGAAATTAGTAAACTTGATTCATTCTTGTTAGACAGCAAATTAATCTCAACTGAGAAATCTTCAGAAGCTAAAGATATGGCATCAAGATTTGAACAAGTTAGAGAGAAATATGATGCCTTAATTAATAAAGTAGAAAAGTTAAACGATAAAAATCGAGAAGCTAACGCAGAGATTCTTAAACTAAAGTCTATAATTGAAGATACTCAAAATGCTGAAGAAACAAGTCTTCATAAAATAAAGTATTATGATAAATTAAAACCACTAATGGAAAAAGAACCCATTTTTAGAACATTTCTAATAATAGATAAAGTAGGGTCGATTTTATTGGAGGATTTGCGAAAAGCTCTTGGATCCCCGATTGTAACAGTGAAAAAGAATGTTCAACAATTACAGGATATTGGTCTCCTTGAAATAGATGATTTTGGGAAAATTTCAGTCAAGAAAGTTGATGAATTATAATTTAATCCTTTCTATAAATTTTTATTTAGATTTTTGCTAAATCTCGATATAAACTTGGTAATACCCTTTTAAATTTACCATCTTCAATTTTATCAAGAATTTCAGCAGCAATCGTTTTTAAAATCTCTCTATATTTATGAGGTTTTTCATCTCGTCTCAGTATAAGAGCAACAACATAATTTTCTACAGAGATAAAATCTTTTCCTACTCCAGAGAAAAAGGATACAACTTTGTTGTTTCTCAAAGAAATTGACGCAAAACCGGGTTTAAGAGATTGATAACGATGTGAACTATATACTTGAGTGAGGAGATTATTAGTAATTTTTAAATTACCAGGATAAAAGCCTTCATTGATTGGTCCGATTTCATTATCCCACCGAATTACAAGGATACCCACAGGCACGATATATACCTCAATCGATATTAAACTTTTATAATAAGAAATTTTATTCTTGTGTTATCTATCTTATCTAAATTCTTATTAATAACTATAATCAATATAATTTTGCTATTATTTTAATATATTTTTATTATTTATTTGTTATTATTTTTTTATAAATTTCATTCTTATTGGTTTACTTTCTACTAAATTTATTTTAGTAGCAATTTGTTAATATTGCTCTGATATTTGAAAAATGTACTTAAAGAACACACTTTCAAAGTAAAAATTTAAATTAAAACTAAAATTTTTGAATATTGCCCATCAACGGAAACTGAAAATAAAAATCGTCTCTTAATGTAGGATTACGATATTGTTTTTTACTCTTAAAAAATGGCGGGATTACCGAGTCTGGTCAATGGTCGTGTCTAATAATGGGTCAAGACCGAATATAGGTGCTGGACTTAAGATCCAGTGGCAAAAATGCTTTTTTCTTAGTTTTGCCAAGAGGCCTTCGGGAGTTCGAATCTCCCTCCCGCCAAACATTTTTTTCTTATATATTACCTCATTACTATATATTCGAACTTGATTTTTACTATATTCAGGATATTAAACAAATCATAAGTAAATTATAAATAAATGAATCGCTATTAGAATACACAAAGGATTTGAAATGAAAGGTCGAGATTCAGATTTCCGAATATTTTACAATTGCACTGTCGATTGAATATCTTATTATTATTCACAAGGAATCAAAAGGAATTATATACTATACAACTGCAGGAGAATTCGAACTGGAAATAATTAATTTATTTCGAGATACTATCCAATATGAAATTTTAGATTTTCCTGTAGATGAAGGAAGAATTGAGCAAGCTACACTTAAAGGAAAATATTTAATTACAAGAGCAGGTAAGATGATCTGGGTTACTCTAATACTTAATGAAAAGCCTATTCCATTTACAAGAGAACTTCTTGGTTTTTTTTGTAATATCTTTGAAGAGCAATATGGTCAAGAAATTAAAAACTTGTATAACCATTATCAAGGAGACATCTCTATTTTTCGTAAGAATAAAAAAAGCATAGAAAATATAGACCAGATAGTTGAAGAAGTTTTTCATTTAAGCCTTACTCTTCCGCATAAGATTGGCCCCACAAAAGGAAAGAAAATTTCTTCAAATACTAAAAAAGTATTTGAAATAGCTAAATCTATAGCAAATAAAACTAAAAGTAACATTTTTCTTTCAGATCTATTTACCGAAGCAATCGAATCTTTAAATTTTGAAAGTAATGAAATAGCTAATGCGATTTTTTATTTAGTTCAAAAAGATTTTCTATTGCCAGCTTAAATCATTTAATTTATAAATCATTATTTGGTCTACTATTTTATGTAAAATCTTATAAAAAAAGAGTGCAATATTTGTACTAATCAAGTTGATTTTAATTAAAATTAAGAGGTTAGAAATTTGAATATTATTGAAATTATTAGTTTAGAAGATAAACACGCGAAGCTTCTGAAAAAAGAAGGTATTAGTAAAGTTGAAGATCTACTACCACTTACTAGTAGTCAAATCAAAAAGTTAGCTAAAAAGACAGGAATCCACCCACAACTAATTGATACATGGCAAGAACATGCAGATTTAATGAGAATCGAAGGAGTTAATCCGAAAATAGCCAACGCCTTAAATTTAATAGGTATTGATTCGGTTAAAGAACTTGCTCATAGGAATCCCAAAAGTACATTGGAAAAATTAAAACAATTAAAGAAGGATAAACCTAAAATTTTGACTAAAATTCCAACTGTAAATGATGTAGAAAGCTGGATTGAAAAATCAAAAGAGTTAGCTGATGTGCCAAAAAAGATAACTCCTAAAGAAGAACCAGCCCCCAAACCAGTCGCACCCATTGAATATGTACCCATCGAAGAATTTAAGGGTAATTATGGAAACTATGGTCCAGATTATTGGAATAATAAATGGGAGACTGCTCCAATCATATATACGGGTAGAGCGTTAAGGTCAGAAATGTACAAGAAACAAATAGATGTTGATGTTAAAGCTTTTATTAAAAAAAATGATGCAATTCTTTGGCATGTTATAACACAACTTGGTTTAAGAAGAGATACACCTAATGAAACTGCTTTAGCTGTACAAAATTTTGTATGCAATTTTCTGAAATACAAATACGATGATTTAACTGCTGAAGTACCAGAGTTTTGGTTATTCCCCTTCGAAAGTATACAAGCAGAGATTGGAGATTGCGAAGATGGAGCAATTTTGATTGCGGCTCTTTTGATCAATGCTGGTATCCCAAGTTGGCGTGTGAAAGTAGCAGCTGCAGAAGTATTGGCTGATCCGGTGTATGCTCCGTCAGATTCTGAATTAGGGGGTCATGCTTATTGTCTTTATCTAGCAGATAGACCTGATTCTGAACGGAAATTAGAGTGGGTTATTCTAGATTGGTGTTATTTACAAGATCCCGAGATTCCAATCGAGAAGAAGCCACTCGCTAGAGATGGGGGAACAGAGGGCGCTTACAAGGGTGTTCTTTTCACATTTAATGATGAGTTTAGTTGGGCTCAAACAGCATTAGAAGTAAAGGAAGGACGTATAAGTCAGAACCGAACTAAAGGAAAAGATGAGATCTTAGCTCCACTAGAAGATATTTTAAAGCATCTAGCAGATGAAGAACTTAAAAAGATATTTAAAAAATATGGTATAGATATTGAATAATTAGGATTTAAACCCTAGTTATTCAATTTATTCTTTTATAGAAGCATAATAATAAGCGAAAAAAGGATTTCGATTATTGTAGCTTAAAATATACAAAATTATGCCTATTTGTTCTCTTCTATTGAAGGTAATAAAGTCGTTCCACAATTTGGGCAAAATTGTGCCTCTCGATTGATCTCAGAACCACATTCTTGACATTTAGCTTTAAATTCAAGCGTTGGAGGAATATTTTTCATAACATTTTCAAATGCTTCTTTTAAAAGACTTTTTATATCCTTTATGATTTCTTCTTTTTCTTCTTCTGGAAAAGAACGAATATATATCGAAGAGAGTTCTACTAAAAAATTCTCTGTAAATTTTAGTTGATCTAGATAATTCTTGTTTACTTTATGTTTTAAAATTGTTTCACCTGCTTCTGTTAATGAATAAACTTTTCTTAATGGTCCTATTGGACTTTTAACTGTTCTTGATTTTAAAAAGCCGGAATTCTCTAATTTTCTTAAAATTGGATATATCGTACCTGAATGAGCTTCCCAAGTCCCGGCAAATTGTTTATTTAAATTATTTATCAAGTCATAACCCGATTGTTCTTTACTGTTAAATATTGTCTCTATAATTGTAAATTCAAGAGGAGTGAGTTTATCTTTTTTTAAACTGTCAAACAATCCTTTTTTTATCCTCGATCTTAAACTTTTTATATCTTCCTCAAGATCTAAAAATTTTCCTAGCCACATTATAATATTTACGTACTTTTCCTCCTATTTCTTAATTCGTTTACGCATCTTTTCCATTTCCTTTTCAATTGCTCTCTCTCTTCGTGATTTAGTTTCACCTTGATCATCAATTTTTCCTCGATAATACACCAAATACGCAATATTATGAATAACTAAAGCTGAACCCCAAAAAATTAATGGATATATTGTCCAATAATAAGATGGAAATGTAATCACGTTTATTATAAATAGATATAACATTGTAAATATAAAAGCTAATGTATGGAATATGACGCCTCTTTTAGCTATTGGGTAGACACCTCTAGCATAGACAATATAAGCAGTTGTGTGTAAAACAACGCCTATAAACCAACCAAAAAATGGATATAGAACCCATAAAATATTTGGACTAAATATTAAATTGATGGTTAACAGTAATATAGATACAACAAGAAAAATTCCAATATGTATCTTCACAGAAAGTCTAAAATTAACTTTACTTCTCGCTATTTCATACAGACTTTCTTCAGAGAATGCATTATTTTCAACCATTATTTTTTCACTTCATAAGTTGTATTGAAAAACAGATTGATTATGCTTAATCTTATAAAATTAATTCTATTATATAAATCTATTGTTAGGTCTACATAGTAAGTAAATATAATTTAATGGCTCTGTTCTATGAAGTAAAGAGAATCTAGGAGTTTTTCTTGAAAATCTTTAAGAATGTTTCCTTTTTTTATTCTTAGCTTATACAATTATGATTCTTTTTAATACTCAGATAACAATTTTTCAAGGTAATAACTAATCTTTTATTTTAATATATCCTATTGAAATTTTAGCTAATAATCACTAAATAATACTAATTATATTCTTAATCATAAAATCAATCAAGATGATTAGAAGTCTGAAAAGTTTTTTAAGGATAAATTTACATCCAAACTTAAATCCCCCATTTAAATGAGCTAATGTCGGT